>JACMPP010000078.1 GCA_014377445.1 Oligoflexus sp. | reverse complement strand
CCTCATCGTGATTCGAGAAAAGCAGTCTTTGGCTGAACTGTGTCGTTCGGCCGGTTGAAAATGGGCTAGGGGGCTAGCTGCTCAGCCCCTGCACTATCAGAATGTCTCGATGAACAGGTTTTGATAGATAGTTTAGAGCGGCATACAGAATATTCTGGGTCTATGGCTCCGGAAAAAATGAGATCACTATCATCGCGATTACACCTCATCCATGAAGCTCCTTGATTTTCGGGAAATTGATGTTTTGGATCCCATCAATTATTAACGTAAGTCTTGTTCTAGCTTCAAATGGAAAATTAATTTGCCAGAGCAAAGGCGCTTTGCCAGTCGGATTTTGAACTTTCGAGAACCTTACTTACCTCGCGCCGGTTTTCGTCTACAATCTGACGCGCGGATTCCACAGCGGCCGAATGAAGTGACGATGCTCTTCGAGAAAATAAGTTTATGTTCTTCGTTGAAAGGCTTTCCATCTGTTCTGAGAGCCTTGCCGTATAGATATCGTAGATCGCATCGGAGACGGCAAGGACAGAAAGGATGGGGTCATCGTCTCCGATTATGATTCCGTGCTTCTCCGCGACGATCCCGAGGACCTCTTTTTTCGAGATCATTTTGAATCTCCGAGCTAAACTATAAAGGGTAAAATGAAAAAACGTTTATGCGTCGCCTTCAATCTATTTAAAAAATGCAGGTTTGGGGCTGCACCTGGAATCTTACAACAGCTTCGTAGACGATTCTATATTCGGGTATTTCATATCGGCTTTGAAGAACGAAAAAAAGAGGCTTTCTCAACCGAGAAAGCCTCATTTGGAGTAGGAATTTAAGATCGAGGAAAAATCTCACGATAGCGGTGGCAATAAGGTGTATCGCCCTTTTTCTCGTAGTAGAGCTGATGATAGTCTTCACCAGCCCAAAATGTTTTCATGGGTTTGATCTGCGTTGCCACCTTATGGCCATGCTCACGCAGATAAGCAATCACCTCTTCCGCATCCTTTTTTTCTGCTTCGTTTTCATAGAACAAAACAGAGAGATACTGGGATCCGATATCGGGCCCTTGACCGTCCTCCTGGGAAAAGTCGTGGGTCTCGAAATAGTATTTTAACAGGTCTTTGAAATTCAGTTTGGTCGGATCGTACGTGACTTCGGTCGCTTCAACATGTCCGGTGTTGCCCGTACAAATTTGTTTGTAAGTGGGATTATCGACATGACCATCGATATAACCAACTCGGGTTTCCAAAACGCCTGGAACGCGTGCGAGATAATATTGAGTGCCCCAGAAACAGCCGGAAGCCAAAACGGCTTTTTTTGTCTGCGTCATGAGCTTGGGTTTAAAATTGAGACTTACGCTGTTAACACAGTGACGCGTATTTTTGCTGGTAAGACCTTCGCCTTCAAAAACATGACCGAGGTGCCCCTTGCACTTCGCACACACGATCTCAATCCGGCGGCCATCGGCGTCCGGATTTCTTTGAACAGCGCCAGGAACTTCATCATCAAAGCTCGGCCAGCCGCAGTGCGACGCGAACTTATCCGTACTGTGATAAAGAAGCGCATCACAGCGTTTGCACAAATAATCGCCTGGCTCATCCGTCTGTGTATAAAGACCTGAGAATGCCGGTTCGGTACCCTTGTCTTCTATGACGTGTCGTTCAAAAGGAGTCAATTCGCTCATACTAGCTCCATACAAAAAAGTCCTTAATGACTCTTATAGAGCACTGTATCTAAGGATTGTGTGAATCACTACCACCGTTTCCCAAAACGCAAGAAATAAAAAGCCGAGCGCTTGGGCTCGGCTTTTTCTAGGTTTTTTGAGCTGTAATTGCCTTAAATCTTAGCGGATCTTGGTCTTCGGTGCCGCGCCGGCCATCTTCAGAATCACCGCTTCGCCCGGAGCATCGACAAAGGATTCACTGTGGACAATCCGGCCATTGGCGAGGACCAAAGCTTTGAGATTGCTGCCGCTGTGGCTCCAGAACTCCCATTGATTGCCACCGACCGGGTGGGCTTGAAAGCCTGCCACATAAATGTCAGCATTGCCGGGAACCACTCCGAGAATTCGCACACGTTTCAGTGCCCAACCAGGAAGAGGTGGCGCTTCTTTAAGCGACTCGGTGCTGACCATGCAGCGGCTGCGCTGTCTGACGGCTTCGCAGGGCTGAGTCTTCCCGTTCTTCATCTTCCAACGCCTGGTGTTATCGTTTTGAGCGCTCATTGCGATAGGAAACTTCTCACCCGAAGTATCGATAAGCAGACTTCCCGCTTTCAGACGCCAGAAATCTTTGGTCTGCCCTGTTTCATCGATGAACCAGTTGCCGTTTTCCTTGAATGCCCAGTAGGTCTTTTTCATATGGAGACGAAGCAGGGAGGAAATTGCGCGGCCAGTCTCTTCATAGGTCTTGGCGAAGCCGGCTATAAACGAGCTTTTTTCGGTCTCGCCGAAAGGCGAGTGCCATTCGATCTCAGCGCGGATATATCCGACTTGCTCGCCATTACTGATATACGAAAGGGCGAGCTTCCAAGGTGATTTCTTGTCGACTGCGAGTCCGAGGGATTGAAGATCATTGACGAGGACCGGAATGATGCGCTCTTTCACAACATCCTGCTGCCTTTTATCCATGAGGTTTCCGGCCTTGGCCTGGACCGGCGAACTAACGACGTTGATGCGGTTCAATCCATCATCAAAATAGATGCCAAGCGAACTGTCATTGGCGTCCGACATACCATTGTCGATCGCAGCTTTATCGTTACTGGCTTCTTTGATATCAAATCTTTCGATGTCTTTGGCATGCTCTTCCATCTCCGGCAGTGCCCTGGTCTCCATAACTTTGGGAGCGACTTTCGCGATGGCCTTCACCGACGCTTTGGGGTTGGTCATCGTAATGGCGACTTGAACTTCGATGTCTTGTTTTTCAGCTTTTGCCTTAGGGACTTCAACCTGGCGGGAGCCGCTTAAGCTGCCTTTTTTATCGAGACTGATCTTAACTTTATCGCCTGCATGCAACTGGAGATAGCGACGCCACTCGCCAAAACTATCCGTGACTCCCATCTTTTTGTCGTTTACAACGACGTCGGCAGCTGTCACGGGATGACCACTTTCTTCGAGCGCTCTTACTTCCAATAGAACATAGGGAGCACTCGAATCCGCACGTCGGAAGTAGCCGAAGAGGCCAAAGCCGCAGAGAACCAAACCTAGGAAGGCCAGAGCCATCATAATGTTTTGGGCTGGGAGACGCCTTCGTATCCTTTGAGCTCTCGGCGCAACCTGTGCTCTTTGAGCATGAGTGGGCCGAGGCGTATGCATGGGCATTGGCATCGAAGGACTATGTGTCGGCAATTTTGCAGACTGTGTACGGGCTGACTGAGGATTGTAATGGATCCTCCCCTGCTCGGGCGGGGGAAACAGCTCGTGCACCGGAATGCGTCTGACTGGATTTTGATGTAGTTTGGGCCTGGACTTCACCTAGTGCTCCTAGAGGGCAATCGCGCGACAACAATTTGGTCTTATCATCAGTCTAGGTTCAGATTTGGTGGAAAAAAATGGGCAGCTTTTTCCTGAGCGCTAGTCCATGGCTGCAGCGGGCTACAGCAAAGCGTTCGAAGGCGGGAAAGCAGTTTTGAGTCGGCAAACTTTGCCCAAATTCTTGTCTGGCGCGAGTTTCCGGACTTTACCGATCGCTCATCGTTAGGGATGATAGCGCCGATCATTACGGGTAAGCTTTGCCGGGCCTATCGTTCATTCTCTTGTCATAATCATCGGACCTGGGATCGACTTCTGTTCAAAAAGAGTCCAAGAGCGGAAGTTCTTTTCACGCTTACAGGTGCCAAAGAGATACCTTGAAAAAAAGACGAACTAGCTCTTCAGATCGATACGGAACGAGTGGTACAATTGAGCGACAAGTAAATAGATTTTATGGAGATATGCGCCCTATGCGAATTCTGACTCCAACAGTTGCACTCCTCGCAGTAAGTGGCTGTATGAGCAATACCGCCAGGGTCCAGAAAAATACGGCTCCTTCGACAGAAGAAGTTGAGTCAGTAAATGCAAATGCGTCTTCCTCGGGGCCTCAAGTCGAAATAGCAGAAGCGGCTTCGCCTGCGAATGCTGTTATTCACCGAGTTCAGGACAGCGCATTCCCATCTACATCTGTACCTTCGCCATCATCTCAAGCTCCGGCGGCTGAAATAGCTCCTCCTCCACAGGCCGAAAAATCAGAATGTGATTCGTCGAAAAAAAACGTTCAATTGCCTTATTTCCTCAAAGAAACGTCCGCTCTCGTTGTTGGTCTCGAACAGACTTGCAAGGAAAAGAAGGATTCGAAAGACGAAATTTTGATGATGAAGATGTCAGTGATCGGCGTGGCTTGCACAGGTTCGCCTGGCTTTATTACGCGTCGCGGGCACTCGAATCAGAATTGGGAAGTGGTTTCATTTGGAATGGACTTGGGCTGCAATATGCATCCGTCCGATGAAATCAAAGTGGTTGGCAAGAAGAAGCTTGGCTTCGATGTCGAACCGAAAATCGTCTCGTTCGTTCCGATGATGATTGAATATTGGGAATTTGAGAAGAATAATGACGCTGGCCTTGGCGCAACACCCACGCTGACCGCGAATGGTGGCGGAGCCGCACAGTGGAAGAAAAATGAAGTGAAAAACCAGGGATTCCCCATCAAACTTTATGGGCATTCCAGCACTCTCGTCAAAGATCAGGCGGTCTATGAAGCACGCGCGATTCTCATGCCCAAATCGAATCAACGTCAATTTCAAGTCGTCGTCGAGGAGATGAAACTCCTGAGTGCCGATGATCTGAAAACTGCGCTCGATCGATGCACGACTAAAACCAGCTCGAAATCCGCTTGTACGGAGGCCTTTGACAGTAACTGAAGGATCTTGCCTTGGAAGGCGGCAGTAAGGATTATCCCCACTGCCGCACCGATAAACATCACAGCGAAGTTTTAACGTTCGCCAAGAAACAGTTAGATCAACTTCAAGGCTAGCTCTGGTACAGCACTTGCCTGAGACAAGACCGCACTCCCCGCTTGCGCCAAGATTCTGTTCTGAGTGAATTCAGCTGTCACGGCTGCAAAATCCACATCACGGATACGACTTCGGCTGGTCGACATGTTCTCGACCTGGACGCCCAAGTTATTAATTGTAGAATTCAAGCGACTTTGTTTGGCACCGAGCGTAGCGCGGTTACCAGCGATCTTTTTGATCGCATTGTCGATGATTCCGAGTTTGTTAGCTGCTTCCTGACGATCAAAATCACCGCCAGCTTCTTCAGGACCGATGGCGGCTCCACCTTCCAAACCCAGGACTTCGCCTGCGTTCAGCTTGAGTGTTCCGATATCGATTTCGATGGTATCCGTGTTTTCCACGCTTCCATCACCGGCACCGACATGAATCGAGAGCTTCTCGAGACCGTTGTTGGCTTCCGCTCCACCGAGGAGTTGCATTCCGTTGAATTCTGCGGTTGATGAAATACGGTCGATCTCTTTCACCATCTCAGTATATTCTTTGTTACTGTATGAACGTTCCAGGTTACCGATCGTATCGGAACTGGATTGTGTGGCGAGTTCGCGCATACGCATGAGGATGTTGGAGATCTCGTTCATACCGCCTTCGGCCACTTGAATGAGAGAGACACCGTCGTTGGCGTTACGTTTGGCCTGATCGAGTGAACGAATCTTGCCCGTTAATGTTTCCGAGATCGCGAGGCCAGCTGCGTCATCGGCTGATTTATTGATACGGAGACCAGAGGACATCTTTTCCATGTTTTCAGCCATGGCAGCTGTTGTTTGGCCCATACGGCGTTGAGCGACTAGAGATGCGACGTTTGTTCTGATGCGAAGACCCATTGTAAAACTCCTGGTTAACTCTGTGATGTTTGTTTGTGCTGGGCACAAACAACCTATCGTCAGACCACCAAATGAATTTACATATTTCGACAAATCAGGGTTTTGGATCGAGCAAAGTAAGTCTTGATTAAAATGCAAAAAAGCGAAAGCCCCTAAGTGCTATTCGCATCTTAGAGGCCACGCTTAACGCTCACAATTTTATGGAAAAATCTCTAGTCTCATTTGGAAAATCACCAATGGATCAATTGATGTTCTCCAGAGCAAAATTTATTCTTTTGCGAAAAATGAGTCTTTAGCCGAGCCTTATTAGTTGGCTACCGTTTCTTTTTTCAAGCGCTTCCAGATCTGGTTCACAAGGATGATGAGCCCGTGATAGAAGCCCAGCACTCCAAGAGCCAGAATCAGGGGCTCCCACCAGAGCAAAACCTGGGGGGCAAGCCAGAAGCCGGTTGCCTCCGCCGGTAGATAGATATGATCGATCAGGAGGGTGCCCAGGGTGCTGAGAATTATTCCAAGCACTATCGAGAGGTTGAGACCTCGCAGGGCAGGGAGCACGAAGGAGCTGATACCGACAGCCAGTAATATCGAGATTCCAGACAGGATAATGTCCCGATCGACAGGCATGGCCCAGAGTTGCCCCCAGAGACTCAGCTTCGCCATCTGCCAGACCACCCGAAGCCCCCAGTATCCCTTCCAGGCCGCAAAGAACAAAAGCAGTCCGAGCAGTACGCCTGAGACGATCCCGTAGTCCTTCATGAAACGTTTGAAGATCGGCTCTTCCCTCAAAGGGATGGCATATGTCTGGGCGAGCGGACGAAAGATCCCGCCGGTCGGTTGTTCCGGGGATGCAATCGTAAAATTCTGCAGAGCCATGAAGGCCTGAACGCGAGGCCAGAAGAGAATGGGATCTTGCACCGGCGGCCGCTCACGCACCCTCTTGCTCCGAACGACCAGGGCATAGATCAAGGGGACAAGAGCCAGAAAAACGAAACCAAATTCAAGCTCCATCAACCAGAGGACGGAGAGAAAGATGCAGGCTAAAATTATGCGCGAACCCGAACGAATCCAATGCGCCATGAACATGGCCCAGAGCGAGAGTCCGAACATGATCATATGATCGCCTGATATCTGTCCGCTCGAAGCAATAAGCCGTCCGCGACTGAAGAGAGCGAGACCGACGAGCAGGGCTATGATCCAGGAGCGCGTGACGATCCTGGCGAAGATCATGCAGGCGAGAACTGTGATAATCAAAAAGCCCTGATTATAACGCACGAAGCTGCCTTCCGAGAAAACCCCGCTGCGACAGGCCTGCTTCAGCATGTTCCTATAGAGGAGCGAGTTGCCCCAGTTCGGTCGCCCGGAAGTCTCGGAAGGTCGCGCCCAACTTTCTTTCTGACAAGCGGCTCCATCGGCTACCGAGCGATGATTCTCGGGCGGATAGACGATCACGTAAGAGCGCATATCCATCCACACGAGGCGCATCAAGATCATGAACAGGAAAGCCGTAATCATCGCCGCTTTGAGTTCTGTCGATCGCATCCATCTTCCTTCGCCCAAATAAGCCACTTTGACTAAATCTGCTTTTTTTACCGACTCACGCCGTCTTATGCACAGAGTTGTGGACCATTCGTGTCAAGCACGCTAAATTGTTTCTATAACTTTTACATTTCGAAAAAATATTCGCGCCTCAATAGATTTGGCATTAAGAGCTTGGAGGTTAGCATGCGCAAAGAATTGGGTTACCTCGCATTAGGGCTTACTCCACTGTTGCTAATCACCTTAGCTCAAGGTCCCTTGCTTCGCTACCAAACATCGTTTAGTAACGCGAAGGGGCAATACCTCGAGTCATTGCAGGAAAGTCGACGTCAGCTTGCTGATCTCGGCCACACTCTCAGGGGGCTGCCCTCCCTCACGGCCGATAGCTCAACTCTGGCGAGCGCCGGCCGCACTCTGAACGGCTTCATCATCCCGGGTAAGATCGATCACATTGCAATCTTCGATCAGGATTGCAACATGGTGGCGAACTCGGATCAGGGCATGCCTCTCAGCAATATCTGTCCGGTAAATTCGGCAAGATCCGTGAATACCCCACATTTTCAGTGGCGCAGCACGCCCCACGCGAAGAGCTATGAGTTGATCGCACCTTTGATGACTGCGGGTGACAAGAGTTATTTTCTCCTCGCCTCCAATCACATCAATGATCAGTGGCTCTTTCACCATCCTGATTTCAAGCAGAGCATGAACCAGCTTGATCTTCTGATCGGCGAGCCCAAAGAAGGCAAGGTCATCTATCGCGAAGAAGCAGCGGTGACAGGGGGCGAACTCGCAACCCTGAGTTCAAAACACCCTCTCCTCCGCTTTTTCCCCAACATTGCCCAGACCGCCCCACTCGATTTTAAGGTCATAACAGGTCTTGCCGTGGCGCTCCTCCTGGTCTGCGTCGGCCTTCTCATTCGCGAACTCAGCCGCCGTCGTAAGGCCGTGCAGATCGCCATTCATAAACTTTATGCCTGGGCGGATGAACTGATGCCCGAAGGTGGCGGCAGCTCGAGCGGCCCCCTGGGATTGAAGTTTGCTAACAAAGGCGGGATCAATATTCAAGTGCTTCAGGATCGCATGAGCCGTCTGGTGAAATCGAATCTGGAAGCCTCGGAGCGAACCGAGCATGAAAAACGCCTCCTTCAGCAGCAGATGGTTCGCCTCGAAAGCCGTTATCTCGAAGCTCAGGCCGAACAGACCTTCATGTCCAAAGCGCGATCGATGCATCAGCAGATGCATGCCTGCGCCGACGCCTACATAGGAAAGCTCCAGGACTCTCAGAGTCTCGGCGAAGATCTCTCACACCTTACCAGTCATGAAGTGGTGCGCCCAGCGCAACGCATCATGGAACTCATGCATCGCTGGCAAAGCGAACTCAATGAAGTATCGACCCGAAAATTCGTTCGTTCGCTATCGGAACGGGTCGATGAAGAGGGTGTCTCGGAACTCGATGAAAGCCTTAATTTTCTGATGAAAACGGGCTCGCAACTAAGCAATGCCGCGATCAACATCACGCTTCTCACGCAGAAACTCCTGGCGGAATTGCATCAAAACACAGCGATGGCCCAGCATTGGTTTCACATGATGGGCCATGACAACAGCATCGCCAAAACCCTGCTCAATCTCCTTCAGGACGCCCAGTCACTGATCGAGATGCAGGACAAATCCATTCGTTATGACAACGTGGTCGAAGCCAACACCAAGATCGATCAACTGAAAATCCCCAATTCGACACTGACCTCGACGCTCTTTCACTGCCAGATGGCTCTGGTTGAGAATGCGATCGATAGCAATGTCGGACAGATGGGAATCAGCAATCAGCTTCGCGTTCGCGATGGCAAGGTCATCCTCGTCTGCTCCTTGCGAGCCGACATGGTGGATGAGCTTCTCCTACAGAAAGAATTCTCGCCGAAGGCTGAGCAACATCTGTCTCTCGCCCTGCAAATGCTTCAAGGCTTTGCGATACGCCTGACCAAGCTCCCGGCGCTCAATGGTGTGCATGCGATCGCCCTGATGTGGGATACGGAGAAAGAGCTTGATGATAACGATGGCATGAAAATGCGCTATGAGCCCGCGCCTGAGCAGATCGCTCACCTAGGGCTTTGATTCTCCAAAAAAACGAGTTTCCATCGGCAAGAAAATAAGGAGTTTTCCAAGCGGGAAACTCCTTATTTTCTTCGTCGCTATTTTATCAAAGAATCAGTCCCATTTTCTCGGACTGTGCACCAGATTCAAGAACTCCTGCCGGGTCTGCGGCTGATGAAAGCTCCCCTGCATGGAACTGGTCGTCGTATAACTCTCCCGTTTCTCCACACCGCGCATCATCATGCACATATGCGAAGCCTCGATCACCACACCCACACCTTCGGGCCCAAGAACCTCTTGAATGGTCTGGGCGATCTGATGGGTCATGCGTTCCTGAACCTGCAAGCGACGGGCAAAGGCATCGACCAGACGCGGGATCTTAGATAGGCCGACAACCTTCTGGCTCGGGATGTAACCGACATGAACGCGACCCTGGAATGGCAGCACATGATGCTCACAAAGGCTGAAGAACGCGATATCGCGAACGATGATCATGTCCTTGTACTCAACATCGAAGAGCGCCTTGTTGAGGATACCGGCCACGTCTTTGTCATAACCCGAGGTTAGAAATTGCATGCTTTTGAGGTAACGATCCGGCGTTTTGAGAAGCCCGTCGCGCGACGGATCTTCACCCAGATCTTTGAGAAGCGCCGAGAAGTTTGCCTCGTGCTGCTTCCAATCAACTTTCTTGTCTCGAGTCATCTCGCACTACCCTACTTTGGAAATATTGCTCAAGACTTCGTCGAGTTCAACTTCCTCTTCGGCATGATCGTAGCCAAGTTCCATCAGTGGAATATCACCATCGGTCACGTCGTTCACTGCTTCCATGAGGTCCGAAGACTCTTTGAGAGAAGCTGAGGAAGACCCGCTCGCAGGCGCGGTCTTGAGCACTTTAACGTTGTATACGGCATCCTGATATGCTGGGTCTTGCTCAACGGCTTTTTCGAAGCATTTCAAGCCCTTATCGTTTCTTCCCTGCTTAACATATCCGATGCCCAAATTGTATAGAATACGGGCTACGAGTTTCGGCTTTTTGGCTAATAATTGCAAAGCCTTTTGATAAAGAGCAAAACCTGCATCGAAGCGCTGCTGCTTGATGGCCAATATGGCCGCCGTATTAAAAATCGCGCTCAGTTCACGCGGGTTCGCGATGCCGTTGAGAATCTGCAGGGCATCGTTCACTTCGCCCATCAAGAGCTTGGTTGTACTTTTGCCAAAGACAGCCTGTTTGCTGTTCGGTGCGAAGTCCAGAATTTCAGCGAAAGAGGATTCAGCATCGTCCAAACGATCCAGCTTCAAAAAGAGATTGCCCATCTCGAGGAGACGTTCGACGTTATAGGGGCTGAGAAGTTGGGCGCCTTTGAGAGAAGCGATCGCCGTGCTCAGGTCACCGGCTTTCAGTCGGCAGCGTGCGAAGAGATGCTTCACGCGGGGCGAAACATCTTCCGCTGAGAGAAGCGTACGAAGAATATCCTCCGCCAGATTCCAACGGTCTTCGTGAATATAGGCTTCGGCCAGTTCGATGCCGATGCGCTCATGGTCCGGCTGCTTGCTGTGCAGCTTTTCCAGCATTTCCAAAGCATTGGTATGATCACCATTCTTACGGCAGGAGTCGACGGCCAGGAGCATCTTGCGCAACGGGCCCGTGCCGTTAAAATCTTTCATCAGACCTTTGATTTGATCCCGGATCGTATCCGTGCTTATTTCGCCGACGGCGATGTAGTTCACATAATATTCTTGTGCGACTTTGACGATCGCCTCTTCGTCATGAGCCGCGATGAGAAAAACGAGATGGGACTCGAGTCGATGCTCCTTGCGATTGCTGTTCAGAATCAACTGAACCTTATCGGGCGCGAATTCCCAATCGAGGATGAGCAAGCCGTATTCGATTTCTCCAAGTTTTTTCAGGCACTCTTTATCGTCCATGACGGGAAAGATATTATCGGCTTTCATGCCCTTAGCCTTCAGAGCCTGACGCACAACGTCACGGATCTCGGGTCTTTTGGTCAAAATGATAGCGCTTGAATTGTCTTCCACGAGAGCCTCCGAGGAGGAAGAAATAAAATAAACCGCAAAGGGCTCAATCTCCTATTATAGCGCGGTCTGGCCTATTCACCAAGGATTCTCAAGGACGATTCGAGCTTTCGTCAGGACCTCCTGAAGCTCTTCGTAGGCGTGGCTTTTGACCGTGATACCGCTGCCAGCGGCATACTCCCAGGAGGCCTTCGACTGGCGAACTGCAGTTCGGATAAGGATTGAGCTGTCCAATCGGCCGGAAAATGAGTCTTTGTACCAAAGGTTGCCCATGAAGTAGCCGCGTTCCCGTTCTTCACGGCCATGAATCACGTCCATGACTTCCCGCTTTGGAGCACCGGTAATGCTGCCGCCCGGACAGAGCGCCCGGCAGACTTCATCTAGAGTGAGGTTGGGCTTCATTTGCCCCTGAATCTTCGCCACCAGATGATGCACGTTGGGAAAACTCTGGAGTGATCCGCTATCCAAAACCGAGACAGCTCCCGGCACGGAAATGCGTTGCAAATCATTTCTTATGAGATCAACGATCATATGCAACTCGGCTTTATCCTTGGCACTGTTGCGCAATTCTTCGATTAAATTACGATTGGTGACGGGATCAGCAGAAACCGGGCGTGTGCCTTTGATGGGCTCGGCCACAGCCCAGGATCGACCCTCACGGGGAATGATTTGCACGAATCGTTCGGGGCTCCAGGAAACGAGACCCAAATCAGGTAAATCGATAAAGGCGGCGAAAGGTCCTGCGAATTTCTTGAGCCTACGAATGAGATGAGCCCGGGATATTTCGCCCTGATGTTGCCAAAATCTCAAAAGATTGATCTGGTAGAAGCGGCCTTCGCGAATATCCTCTAGCGACTGAGCGACAGCCTCCCGATATTGAGAGTCGGTCCAGGTACTTTTCCAGTCCACGGACCTTGGCGCCAGGGCCGGAGGCACGATCGGAGCTTCGCGGAAAGGCCATGTCAGTTGGTGTTTTGCGTCAGCAAAAGCCGGATCGCTGCAGAGAAAGACCTGCCCTTTCGCACGATCCCAGACCAGTGAACGACGAATATTAAAAAAGCGACAGGGCGCGCTGGCTCGACCACACCAAGGGTTGAAGGCATCGTAAGTCAGGAGAGCGACCTGCCCTATGGTCATGGGTAGTATGCTGGTGCTTCCGTCGCCAAGATCGGCCGGCCCTCCCACGACGTCCAACATAAAGTCGTCTCGCTCCGCTTCGTCAAAGCTCAAGGCCAGGAGACTGTAGGGACTTTGTTCCGCTCCGAGAAAGAGCAGGGGCTCGGCTCCGGCCACGCGGGCCAGGACATCCCAGGGTGAAAGACCTTCCAGTTCGGGACAACGCTCTATTTTAATCTGAGGGCTCAATGTCGATCTCCAAGGAAAAAGGCAGGCCTTTGGAGCCAGGATTGCTTTTTCCGATCCTACGGGTATCATGAGGGCCACTATGATAGACCAACTTAAAATAGGATCCCTTCCATGGCAATCGCAGGATTTCAAAAGGTCGGTGTGATCGGTTCAGGCCAGATGGGAAGCGGCATAGCTCAAGTTTGTGCAAGCTTCGGACTCGACGTCATACTAGTCGATATACAGCAAGTACAATTAGACAAAGCCCAAAAAGGCATTCTTGCCTCGCTTGAAAAACTCGAGTCGAAAGTGGCCCTACCCCCTGGCACCAACACGAAACAGATCGCCGCCCGTCTTTCTTTTCAAGCCAGTTTGAGTGCATTGAATAGCTGCGACATCGTGATTGAGGCAGTCAGCGAAAACGAAGCGCTTAAAACCAAGATCTTTCGCGAGCTCGACGATATAACGCCGAAGCACTGCATTCTGGCGAGTAACACCAGTTCGATTCCGATTACGCGCCTGGCGACTACGACAAGTCGTCCTGACAAAGTCATCGGTATGCACTTTATGAATCCGGTGCCTTTGATGAAACTCGTCGAAGTCATTCCCGGAATGACCACCGATCAAGAGGTCACCGATCGAATTATTGAGTTGGCCAAAGGCTTGGGTAAAGAGGTCTCGAAGTCTCAGGATTATCCAGGCTTCGTAGTCAATCGTATCCTTATGCCCATGATCAACGAAGCGTTCGTCGCCCTGATGGAAAATGTGGCTTCGGCAGAAGATATCGATAAAGGCATGAAGCTCGGCACCAATCAGCCAATGGGCCCTTTGACCCTTGCCGACTTCATCGGTCTCGACACCTGTCTGGCCATCATGAAAGTCCTCCACGAAGGTCTCGCCGATCCCAAATATCGTCCTTGTCCGCTGCTCGTGAAGTATGTCGAAGCAGGATATCTTGGTCGAAAAACTGGCCGTGGTGTTTATAATTACAAAGTTTAAATGAGTTCTCTTTTACCCCCATGCTTCAGTTGAGCAACTTTTCTTAAGCCTTAGAGGGCTTGCAACTGAGGAGTTTGCGGGCTAATAGGTAAAATTAGACCTCAAAGAAGGCATACATTCGTTTCTCGAAAATGGCTCCGGATTGGTACAAAAAGAATTCTTAATTCTTTGAACGAATCGTGTAACTGAACGGGTTTGTGTAGAAATTTGCACCCTTCTTTCGTATAATACCGCAATTATGTGGCCCCAAACATTATTCGCTCTGTCACATCTCTTTTCACGAGGACGCTGAATATGAACGAGATTCTAAATAAGGTTCAAAAGGATTTGAGCAAGTTGCAAAAGACTATCGAAGCAGAAGGCGAGATCTTACTCGGCAAGCTCATGTCTGCGGCGAATAAAGCGACCTCAAACAAGAACGTTGTGGCCAAACGCAAAGAAATCGAAAAACTCATCGAGAAGCAAGTCGCTAGACTCGAGCCGGCTTTTGAGAAATTCTATAAAGAAGCCAAAGCCACGGCGGGCAAGTACGGCGTGAACATCGAGAAAATCGAGAAAAAAGTGCGTTCAAAAGTCAAAACCAAGGCTAAATCGACGAAGGCTGACGCCGCCAAGGTAAAAAAAACGACTTCTAAAGCCCCACCCGCGAGCAGCACAAAATCGGCTGTCGGCGGAGCTAAAAAAGCTAAGAAGAAGACTACAAAGAAAGCCTAATTTTTGACACATAATGCCCAAGACCTTCTCAAGCCTTGGAAGCGCAAAGGTTCTCAGTTCGCAGACTTGCTCGTTACCTGGTATCGCAGCAACAATCGCGACTGGCCTTGGCGCACTAAGTTTGCTCAATCTGGCGATCCCTACGTGGTATGGATCAGCGAAGTTATGCTTCAGCAAACCACCATCCAAGCTGTATTGCCCGCCTACCTGCGTTTTCTCGACGTCTTTCCCGATGTCTATCGCCTCGCCCATGCTACGGAAGATGAGATTCGGCAGGCATGCCGGGGCCTCGGTTATTACCGACGCTTTCGTATGATGCATGAGGCATCGAAAATTCTGACCGCAGAACTTAAGCACGAATCAGAGACAGTGCTTTGGCCGAAGGATTTTAAGTCCTGGAAAGAACTCCCTGGCATCGGTGACTACACGGCCGCCGCAATCTCAAGCATAGCCTTTGGCTTTCCGAAAGCTGTGGTCGATGGCAACGTCGAGCGAGTCTTTTGCCGCTTGTTCAATCTCCAGGTGGTCCCTGACATGAAGTGGAAGAAAGTCTTCCAATCGGTGGGAGACAGCCTTATTCCTAGCGATACACCCAGCGAGTTTAATCAGGGATTGATGGAGCTCGGGCAAAGCGTCTGCAGCAAACAAAATCCCAAGTGCGGCATCTGCCCCGTTCAAAGCTTTTGTGAAGCTTATGTCCTGGGCACACAAAGCCTGGCGCCGGCCCCCAAATCGGCGATCAACTTTGAAGACGTGCGCATCCATCTCTTTATTCTCGAAAAAAGAGGTCGTTTCGGTCTCCTCGAAAGAAAACCGACAGCTCGCTTTCTCAAGGGCAATTGGAGCTTCCCAAGCGCAATTGAGCAGAAAGACTTGAGTCTGGCCTGGGAAACTGGAAAGGTAACGACAGGCCACGCCCGGAGTCTCGGTCTCGTAAAACACAGCATTACCAAACACAAAATCGAGGTGCTGGTCTCAGAGCTCACATGTAACGAAGATGTGGCAGGCCTGCGATGGGTTAGCGAAGATCAGATCGAGAAGACCCTTGTGTCCAACATGGATCGCAAGGCTCTCCACCTTTATCTGAAACGTCGCGTACGGGCACCGATGGATAGCATCTTCGATAGTCGCTGAACAGAGACAGCATGGAACCGTTGTCTCCTCCCGAGTCTTTCACGCTTAGATATTTGCTTGTTGATGTCTTTTTAAGGATCTGAATATAAAAAAGCGCCTATCCCGGAGGATAAACGCCTTTTAATCGAACAAAGTCTTTATAGCTTAAGCTTCAAACAGCTCGACCGCTGCGACCATCGTACGAAGGCCGTAAGCGCTGCCGACTGCCGATGGGTAACCGGTGGCCGCACAGCCCCACGCCGTCCCAGCAACATCAAGGTGGGCCCACTGACAGCGGTGGTCTTTAACGAATTCACGAAGGAAGTAGCCGCCCATGATCGGTCCGGCTTTGACACTGGCCTTCGGAATATTCTTAAGGTCAGCCAGAGTACTTGCGACTTCACCTTCCAGCTCGGGCCAGAACGGAAGTTGCCACATCGGTTCTCCGACTTTCGCCGTGATGTGGTTGAGGTAGTCCGCAGTTTTTTGCTCTTTTGCAACGAATCCCGCACCCGCATGCCCCAGACCGAAGATCACCGCACCGGTGAGGGTGGCGATATCGAGAACGAGATCCGGATCGTGTTTGTCGATGACATAACTCAGGACATCGGCGAGGACCAAACGACCTTCGGCATCGGTGTTGAGAATTTCGATCGTCTTCCCGCTGTAGGATTTGACCACATCGCCAGGACGAGTCGCATTCGGCCCCAGCATGTTTTCAACAGCACCCAACGCACAGATCACGGTGACCGGGGGTTTAACGGCGTTGAAATAGAGCGCCGATCCAAAAACCGCAGCGGCGCCCGACATATCGTATTTCATTTCTTCAAGGCCGGGGGATGGCTTGATATTGATACCGCCGGCATCGAAGGTCACGCCTTTGCCGACGAGAGCAACCGTCTTCTTGCTGTTCTCACCCGTAATTTTGATCGCCACAAGTTTCGGGTCGATATCGGTTCCATGAGCGACAGCAAGGAAAGAACCCATACCGAGTTTTTCCATATCTTTACGCCCAAGGATAACCAGCTCGGCTTTCGATTTGGCAAACATATCTTTGGCGATCGTTGCAAACTGCTCCGAGTTGAGGAAGTTCGAAGGCGCTTCCTGCAACCAGCGGGTGAAGGTCAAAGCCTTGACCATTTCAAGTTTGCGGCGAAGTGATTCGGGCTCGGCACTGATGAGCGAAACCTTCTTAGGCAATTCGATCGTATTGGTGGATTTGAAAGCACCGACGTCGTCGATGCTGAGAAGGAAACCTTCCAGAACGTCGAGAGCCGTCAGGTCTGTGAAGTCCGGAACATGAATATCTTTAATTTTGCCTTTGCTGAGATTCGCCGCGGCATCCATACCGAGCTGACGAGACAACTGGGGCGTCGTCGTCTTGATCATACTTTGAGCGATGAGCAAGAACTTTTTGCCGTCTATGACGAGACGTAAAGAACGCTCGCTTGGCGACCAGGCGTGAGTTTTGATTTCCGCTTGAATTTTTGTTTTAAGGGAATCGTCGAGGAGTGAACTGTTGAGGAGTATATCAGTGTCCTGGGCCTTGACACCGACAAGGTTCCACGACTCAGAAGACAGTCCTTTTGACTGCTCAATTTTTAGCGTTTCTAACCAATGGTGGCCCTGAGGAAGATAGTCTTTCCAGGATTTGTAGTTCAGCATCGATATATCCTTTCATCCAAAACTTTGGGCTAAACGGGGCCGCAAAGTTAAATCCAATCCGCTTGAAGAACCAGGAATAGCATAGGGGCCAAGCCCTGTCCAATCCCTCTCAAGCGACTTGAAAAAAGCTTCGCTCGGGGCCGTTTTCAACAGATTTTTTATGCAGGAAAAGCAGAGTGAATCTGGCTGAGAAACGCCCATCGATTGGAGGTATCGATGACACGTTGCCTTTTTAGGGGGAAACATCCAAAATACGGTCCAACCCAGTTCCGTATGGTTGAGACCTGCCTTTTAGTCGGCAATTTCCAGGAGAGCTTATGAGCATTATAACGTTCGTGAACGCACGTGAAATTATGGACTCTCGTGGAAATCCCACAGTTGAAGTCGAAGTTATGACTGAGTCAGGATACTTCGGCCGGGCCGCAGTTCCGTCAGGCGCGTCCACAGGCCAATATGAAGCGACTGAGCTTCGTGATAACGATCCGAAACGCTATGGTGGCAAAGGCGTACTCAAGGCTATCGGCAATATCAAAGACAAAATAGCTCCCAAAATTATCGGACTCGATGTCACCAATCAAGCCGAACTCGATCACCTCCTGATCGAACTCGATGGCAGCCCCAATAAATCCAATCTCGGTGCCAACGCCATTCTCGGTGTTTCACTGGCAGCAGCGAAAGCCGCTGCGGAATCCGTTGGCCTTCCTCTTTATCGCTATGTCGGTGGTGTTCAGAGCAACCGCCTTCCGGTTCCGATGATGAACATCATCAACGGCGGCGCGCATGCTGATAACAACGTCGACTTCCAGGAATTCATGATCGTGCCCTTCGGCGCGCCGACCTTCCGCGAAAGTCTGCGTTACGGGGCGGAAGTTTTCCACGCACTCAAATCGGTATTGAAAAGCAAAAAAATGAATACGGCCGTCGGCGACGAAGGTGGTTTTGCCCCGGATCTGCCTTCTAACAAAGCGGCTCTTGATATCATCATGGAAGCCATCACCAAGGCCGGTTTCAAACCCGGTGTCGACATCGGTATCGCCCTTGATGTGGCAGCCACTGAGTTCTACAAGGACGGCACATATAATCTCGAAGGCGAAGGCAAAAGCTATGATCGCGACGGCATGGTGGAGTTCCTGGCTGGATTGTCGCGCGACTACCCCATTCTCTCGATCGAAGATGGCTTCGATGAAAATGATTGGGATGGCTTCCGCCTTCTCACCCAGGAGATCGGCTCGAAAGTTCAGATCGTGGGCGACGATCTCTTTGTCACCAACACCTCACGACTCCAACGCGGAATCGAAGAAAAAGCCGGCAATGCGATCCTGATAAAGCTCAATCAGATCGGAACCCTGACCGAGACCCTCAACGCGATTCACCTCGCGACGAGAAACGGCTTTAACAGCATCATCTCGCATCGCAGCGGCGAAACCGAAGATACGTTCATCGCTGACCTTGCGGTCGCAACCGGCGTCGGCCAGATCAAAACGGGATCGACATCCCGTACGGACCGGATCTGTAAATATAACCAGCTCCTCCGCATCGAAGAAGAGCTTGGTGCAGTGGCGCGATTCGG
>JACMPP010000077.1 GCA_014377445.1 Oligoflexus sp. | reverse complement strand
TGAGCGAAGATCAAGATCTTGATTTCGAATTGATTGCTACGGTGAGAAACTCTTCGAAATTTACTTATTCCCAAGCCCTGGAACTGGGCAGCTATTATATTTTCAAGGTCGTTGAGAAGCGGGCCTTAAAGTCCAAGCTGCGCCTGGTGGCGACTCAAACCCAAATCGATTCTCCTCGGAGCTTTCAACTTATCCCAGGATCCGATGGGATGACTGTGGCTTGGTCCGCGAGTAAAGGCGCCAGCTCCTATGCAGTACGTGGGCTGAAAGGCGGCGAAGCGAAAGTCAGTTCAACTTCGCTTGTGATCAATGGTTACGATTCAAGCCAAGATTACGAACTATGTATTTTCGCTCTCCATGGTTTGCTTCGATCGAAGACCTGCACAGCTGCCGCGATTCCTAGTCATCTGTCGACCGTTCAAGTGTCGTCGATTTCAAGTCCCCTTTTGCCGGGCGCTTATCCAAAGGCTAGCCTGATCCCTATCGAAGTCAAATTTACCGGCAAGGTGCATTCAGCCGACGCTGCGAATTTGAGCTTGCTTGTAAGGCACGGCAGCGGAAATGGTTTTGCTGCTTACGCAAGTGGAAGCGGAACGAGCACGCTGCTCTTTCACTACACGACGGGCGCTGGGGAGGATACTGCGGCTCTCGAGGCCGTTAGTCTCGTGGCGAAAGGCTTTATGTCAGGCCTTGTCGATGAGCATGACAAGACCCTTAGCTTCAGCTTTCCACTGCCGGGGAGTGGTTATACTCTTTCCGAGCAGAAGGCCTTGGAGATCGATACTCTTCCTCCGATCAATCCTACTGCAGTAGCCTTTCCCAGCGCCGTGAGTTCGACTCAAGCTCTTCCATTCAGCTGGACTCCCAGCAGCGATCTCAATCTCAGCGGTTATTTGACGAAATTGTGTAGCGACGCTTTATGTTCGAGTGGATGCAGTACCGAGGAACTCGTGACTCTTCCTTCAGCGACAAAAATCGGCGTCGATGGCAGCAGCTACTATGCCTGCGTTCAGGCCGTTGATCGAGCCTCCAACAAGTCGGCCTGGATCGCATCGATGAGTCCTGTTACCGTTTCGACCTCGGCCCCATCGATTGTTTCGGTGAGTAGTTCGTCTGTCGACGGCGCTTACAAGGCGGGTAGTATAATCCCGGTAGCTGTGACTTATTCGGGAAGCGTTTATGTGACGAACGCAAATGATTTGAGCTTGAGTCTCAATACAACACCTACCTCTCGCAATGCATTCTATAGTTCGGGTAGCGGCACATCGACCTGGGTTTTTAACTATACGGTGCAGGCGGGTGACACGGCGGCGGATTTGAATTATCTAACGACCGCTTCACTGAGCCTTGGGGCGACAGGGGCCATTAAAACTGTGGCCCAAGTCGCTGTGTCAACGGCCTTGCCTTCGATTGGAACTACGGCAGCCCTCGCGGGACTCAAGGCGATCGTCATCGATGCGACTTCGCCCACAAGTCCCTCTGCGGTTGTTTTTGCAGGGGCGACATCGACGAGTTTAAGCGTTCCGATAAGTTGGTTGAATAGCAGTGATACCAACTTTCGTCGGCACAATGTGAAACTTTGTGCGGCGAGCGATTGTGTTTCATCTTGTACTTCGATCAGCACTTCCCTTTCATCCCCAGCCAATCAAATCGGCGTCAACGGGTCGAGCTATTATGCCTGTGCCCAAGGCGAAGATTTCGCCGGCAACGTCTCAGCATGGGTCCCCTCGGTGAGTCCCGTCGTCATCGACACAGCGGTTCCCAGTGTCACTCTCATCTCAAGCTCGAATGTAGATGGCTATTACAAGGCGGGTGCAGTCCTCACGATCGACGTTTCATTTTCAGAAAATGTATTCGTCACCAATGGCAGCGATCTTGGCCTTCTGATGGAGACCGGGACGACCGATCGGACTGCGGTCTATACTTCTGGCAGCGGCACTTCCAAGTTGAGCTTTAGCTATACAGTCCAGGCCGGTGATGCGACAGACGACCTGAATGTTGAGTCAACCTCAGCCTTGAGCCTTGGCGCTAGCGGAACGATTCGAGACAGTTCAGGGAATAACCTGAATCTTCTTCTGCCAAATCTATCCGGCGCAAGCATGCTAGCCGCGCAGAAGAATATTTTCATCGATACCCTCGCTCCGGCGCCTGCGAGTGGGGTTCAGTTTTTGAGTGCTAAGAGTTCTTCGGTAAATTTTCTGGTGAATTGGGCAAACAGTACGGACAGCCATTTTAAAAGGCATAACGTGAAGACCTGTGCGGCGGCAGACTGCGTGACGAGCTGCTCAAGCGTGATTACTCAAGCTCAGTCGCCTGCCCCGCTCACGGGTGTCAACGGTGGTGTTTACTATGCCTGTGTTCAAGGCGAAGATTTATCGGCTAATCTTTCGGTTTGGATACCCTCAGCATCGACGCTGACTGTCGATACAAGTCCAGCGGCGGTCAGTGATGTTTCCTCAACAACAGCCGATGGCATCTATAAAATAGCTGCTTCGCTGATCCTGACGGTGCAATTCTCAAAGCCAGTCTTTGTTCTCGGCAGCGAAAATCTTGGTCTTCTGTTAGAAACCGGTGCGACGGATCGAACGGCACTTTACCTCACCGGCAGTGGGACGAATACTCTAAGCTTTGGCTATACCGTTCAAGCAGGGGATACCACCGCCGACTTGGAAGCTCAGTCCACAGCGGCATTAACCGTCGGAGCTGGATTGATTCGTGATGATTCGGGAAACAATGCGGTGCTAACTCTGCCTACTTTAGCAGGGGCGAATTCGATTTCTACGCATAAAGCCTTGGTGATCGACACCAGCCTTCCTTCGGCCCCGGCATCTGTTGGATTCGCAGGAGCGAGTAGTACCAGTCTGAGCTTCAACATGAGCTGGGCGAATAGCACGGATCTTCACTTCAGTACGCATAACACCAAGCTCTGTGCGGCAAACGACTGCGTGAGTTCTTGCATCAGCGTGGGGACCTCTACAGCCTCTCCTAAAGCCGTGACAGGGGTGAACGGTGCTGTTTACTATGGCTGCGTGCAAGGCATTGATACGGCTGGCAATTGGAGCGCTTGGATCGCATCGGTCTCGCCCATTGCGGTCGATACTTCAGTCCCCACAGTCACCAATGTTTCATCGACAGCGATCGATGGCTATTATAAGCAGGGCGCGGTGGTGCCGATCACAGTGAGCTTCTCTGAAAATGTTTTTGTCGCAAACGGCACCGATCTCAGACTCAAGCTTGAGACCGGTGTCCCCGATACTGATGCGCTTTATAGTATGGGTAGCGGAACGAATACCCTCATCTTCAATTACATCGTGGCGGCCACGGACACCAGTGCCGACCTCGATTTTTTTTCGACCACAGCTCTGAGCCTAGGCGCCATGGGCACGATTCAAGATGCGGGCACGAACAATGCGAATCTTGCATTACCTAGCCCTGGTGCGAATTCCATCGCCGGACAAAAGGCTTTGGTGATCGACACGACTCTGCCGGCAGCTCCCTCGACGGTGACCTTGCCCAATACTTATTCCCTCAGCTCCTCGTTCCCGGTGAGCTTTACCACCGGGACAGATCTTAATTTCCGTTACAGTGATGCCAAGCTTTGTACCGACGCGGCTTGCTCGGTCGGCTGCGTCAGTGCTAAGACTTCTTTTGCTTCGCCCGTGAGCCTCTCTGGGGCGCTTGCGACCCCTTACTATGCCTGTATCCAATCTCGCGATCTAGCCGATAACGTGTCGGGCTATGTGGCCTCAGGCTCAACGATAACAGTTGAAAATCCTATAGTCTTTGCTGGAGCTCTATCGGCCGATGTTCTTGGAAGCTGGGCTGATGGCACGGCGAAAGTCGAATTCACGTTTGGGGGAACGCCTGATTCTCGTATCACTCAGTATCAGGTATTTTTTAGTACCGCTGCGACCTATAGCTCCTTTTCCCTCGCGAGTCCGATCGCTACCGTTAACTACGGGGATGGCACCTACGATGCCGTGGCCACAGACAATAAAATCTTAGTTTCGATTCCTGCCGCCTCCCTTAAAGATGGTTACTACTACGTCCGCTTCTATGATCCGAACGGCAAATATGTTGATGCAAACCGAGTGGTCTCAAGCTTGACCTATGTCCTCAAGGGAATGCCGGGTTATGTGCTCGTGCCCAAAAAATTCTCAAGTCTGTCCTACGATTACTACATCATGCGCTACGAAGCCTCGCTTTCCACTGCCGGCAGCAATGCCGGAGGCGATACGGTGACGACGACCGAATCAAGCCTCGCGGGCTGTTCCTATAAGTTTCATGTGAACGGTACTGCTGCGGACGTCAGCTGCGGTACGAAGTTGATCACCAAGGCAGCGGAAAGTGTGGCAGGAATAACTCCACAAGCTAGCATCTCATGGCCTACAGCCTTCTTCGCCTGTCGAAACGCTTCGAACGCGACCGCGAAGGTCCGCATGCCCACTGCCGAGGAATGGCGGCGTGCCTCGAAATGGATCGGGACGAGCTATGCGGATATGTGGACGACTTACACGAATAATACAGGCGGCAATTGCAATGTGAGTGCGACTTCCGCTTCGAGTACGGGATCCGCATCGCTCTGCAAATCAGCCTTAGGCGTTCAAGATTTGGCCGGCAATCTTCGAGAATGGGTCGATCACCGTATGCTTCAGTACAGCATCAGCGGCAATTCCGAATCCCGCTTTAGCTATGGCCCAACCATTGGTCGCTCGATCTCGAACGGCATCGATAACATCGTTCAACGCTTTCACACTCTGGATCCTGGCGCTAGCGGACTCGCCTTGACCCTTGGGGCGGATTTTAAGACTCCGACGTTTGCGGATCAAAAGCAGTACGGAACTAACGTGCAGAACTGGACCGATCCCGCCACGGCAACGAGCGACGCCATCGGCTTTCGCTGCCTGGGCTTTCGTGCTGATACGATGCCGACTACGAGCCAATTGGCTCTGCCGGATGAGCCGAAGTTTGTGACAGGAGATCTTGCTACGGCGGGACTGATTCCTGAGAACTTGTATGTGAAAGACAATCGCTGGGAACAGGTGGCGATCACTATCGATGGCACGACCACCGATGCTGTTGCGGAAGGTCGCGTGAATATCACCTGGACGCCCTGGTCGAAAACCACCTGCAATACTTCAGGTACTTGCACGGCTTCGGATGCAGGGCTCGTCTACAAGCTCTACCGCTTTACCGAACCCAACCATCAATCCATTCGGCCAGCGACTCCTTGGGCTTTGGGCAATAGTGGGAGCAATTATGCTGGCGATAAACCGATCGATCCTCTGGCGGTCGACTCGAGCGGAACTCGCTTATTCACAGCTGGCACCGGCGACGGCACTCTTATCGCAACGATCAGTAACTGTATTGCGGCAACGCCAGCAAACTGCAGCTTTGCTGATCTATCGACTAAAGATGGCGGCAATCTTATTGTCGGCAAAATTTATGATTATATCCTTATTGCAGAAGATGCCGATGGCAACGCCATCATCCCCTCGGTGCAGCGCTATCGCTCGCCCTATTTCGCGGGGCCAACTCTTCTTTCAGCCTCCGCCTTTCGTATGGAACCGAGATTGAGACGGGCCAGTGTCTTTTTGGTTGATGAATCCTATCAGCAGAGTCAAACACGTCCGCAGATTATGGTTCATGTTCCGATGGAAAAATCAGGGCTTGATCATGACTTTTTTATCCACAAATTTGAGACCTCGCAATACAACGGCAGTGTTGCCAATAACAGTCCTAACGGAGCCTCCGACTGGCCGACCCAGGGCACGGCTTCAGGCTGGTTGAAGAACGCTGCACAATGCTACGATGTATTCCTTCAAAGCGGGACTTTTGACCTCACGGGCTGTGGCAATGGAACGGCGATCAATGCGACGACAGCGACGGTGCAGTCCAAGCAAGGCACGGCACCATTGGTTGGCATCGATCAGGGGGCGTTTTGGAAAGCCTGCCGCTACACCATGTTTGCCGATAGCGACGGTAAGAATTATTCGCTACAGCTTCCCGGTGATTCCGAGTGGCTGAAGGCCGCTGACTGGGGCGACAGCAATCAGGATGGAACAATCGAAGCCAGCCTGAATTCTTTTACCGGCGCCGTAAGCATTAATAGTGTGGAGTCAGGTGCGGGCGATGCGACAACAGTTCGATGCCATACGGATAACAATCCCGGCGGGGCTTTTAACTCTAACTCGACAGGCGCAGGATCGACTTCCACTTGCCGTTCTCGTTACGGAGTAGCAGACATGGTAGGCAACGTCTGGGAATGGACAACGGGACAAATCAATTCGGCTCTGGGCCAGGACAACGGAATAGATGGGCTTTGGTTGGGTCAGAGTTTTATTGCAACAAGTGGGTACTACGACACGTACTACGACCTCCTCCGCGCCTTGCCGAAATATTCGCCGAATGCATCGACTGTATTTGATGCGGGAGATGCCTACTATTATTCTGCCGGTCTGCGTGGTTCGTTCCGTGGTGGGCATATGGGGATTGGATCGCAAGGCGGTCGTTGGATGTTGTATTTGGATTATAATACCACGAGTGTAAGCGGAATTATTGGCGGCCGATGCGGATTTTAATGGGTTGGGTTGAACTACGATCTTTTAAGAGGATTCCCAAAATCAACAGGTGCTGCGCCCATAGTTTACGATGCGAACTATGCATATTTTTATGCGACTGGATTGCGAGGCTCAATACGAGGCCTTCATTTCAACTCAAATAGTGTCGCTGGCCGATGGCAAGTGTACATTGCCGGTGCGCCCTCACAGGCCGCTTGGTGGATCGGAATGCGTTGCTCATTTTAAACGGAGACTTCGCAAATATGAACGAGCCCAAGCCCGCAATTCAAGTTCAACCAACGCCCTCAAAAAAACTATCCGGGTTGAAACGGATGGCAGAAAAAAGCGAAGGAAATTTCGCGTGCGCAAGCTCCGGGGATACACCAAGGGGACAACCTGCTGTCAACAAAGCCTCATGGGAGAAATGCTTGTCCAAAATCATTGCGGCAAAGACACAATGCGGAGGACACAAAAGTCAGGAAACCTTACTGAGAATGGCGCTACAGCACGCGACTACCATGTAGGCCTTGAAGCTCAAACGATTCGTGGCTTGGTAAGATTTTCGCGCATAATGCGAGTTTAATCACTGTGTCAAGAGCCGAGCATGCACCTTCTTGATCGAATCAAGGGTGAAGATATCCAGGTTCTTCACGTTGTAATGAAACTTATCGTAGCGACCTTCCTCAGTCTCATTCTCCAGCTCGCCCTTCGGCGTCACGGTAAGACCTTCAACCTGCGGCACCAGATCATTCGATAGAAACAACGCAACATTGCCTTTATCGAACTTATGCGTCATCTGCAAAACGTTGTAGAACTTGCGATCGACGGTGCAGTCCTTACAGAACTTCCACTTGTGACGATCGAGGCCTTCCGCAGTGTTTTTCCTTTTGCAGTTGCCACAAAACTCGATGACACGGAAGTTCTTGGAGACCAGGTAGCGAAACGCGAGCTTCCGGCGATGGCTCTTGGTGTTCGCGATGCTGAGATAAAGTTGGTTTTTGAGGTCAAAGAGCGCTTTGCGTTCTTCAAGGCTCTGTATTTTTTTTGCATGGCTGGTGAGCATCAGGGCGACCAGGAACTTGTAGTTCATGATGCGCTCGTCCCGTTCCATATTAGCAAAGGTTTCCAAAAGGGCTTCGTACCGTCGAAATACCTGGCTAAACTCGCGGTTGGAACTCCTCGCGAGAATGAGATCGCCAGCCATCATGAGGGGTATCGACCCAGCAGGAATCTTCTTTTTCTTTGTTACTGCTTCTTCGGTATTCAAGCTGAACCCCACGTGCTTGCTAGAAAAACACCGCTTATCTTAACTTACCTAGTTGCATTTACAACTGGTTTTCCTAAGACATTCAGCACTTTCTCGAGTGATAGTATAATAAGAACTCGTAGATAGATGCACGAAAGAGCGGCGGGTAAATTTCTCGTGGAAGGCTTGTGAGGCATGCCGTGCCAAGGCTGTGGACCCTGGCGGCTGCTTGATTTTGGTCAGATGGCATGGCCTGTGCCGGCGATGCCTTCGGTTGGATTCACACGCGAGGCTATGAATGCCGGATAAAGTCCTGCGCAGAGGCAGATGAAACTCGCGGCACCGCAAATTCCGGCATAGACGGAAAAGCTGTAGCTGACGGGAAGAGTCTTGAGAAAGTAGGGGTCAGGCAGATCGAAGAGGGGGAAGGTTTGAAGGCTATAGGAAATACTTCCCGCCAAGATGACCCCCAGTACACTACCGCCGATTCCGATCGCCGAGCTTTGAATAAGGAAGACCTTCATAATGTCGCTGTTGGTCGCCCCCAGAGCTTTGAGGATCGAGATATCCCTCTGACGTTGACTGACCGATACGAAGACCGTCGTCAGGATGTTGAAAGCAGCCACAATACCGACCAAAGCCACGATGAACCCCACGCGCACGCGCTCGCCATCCATGATTTCAAAGAAGCGGCTATTAAAGCTTTTCCAGTCCTTGAAGGTCATATCCAGATAATCTAGACCCATTTGATAAGCCACTAATGAGGCTTTCTCCGGATTCTTAAGAGCGATCGACAAGCCGGTCACGCGTTTGCCCATGCCGGTGAGATCCTGGGCGGCCTGAAGGCTCAAGAGCACAAGGCGTTTGTCCATATCCTGCAGGCCTGAGTTATAAAAACCTGCGACTTTGTAGGGACGACTGGTCGAAAGTCCTTTGGCGACGGGATCGATAATGCGAATCACATCACCCAACTGGGCTTGAAGGTTCTTGCCAAGGTCCGAACCGAGGATCACCTTTGGGACTTCGGGGCGAGGCTTCCCTGCGATCGCATCATTGATCTCTCGCTGTAGGTCCTGAAGAGCCGACGGCGGCTGGATGATGGGCATCGAGCTTTGGACCTTCTCCTGCTGCTTGGGAATGATGCCGCGAATGATCACGCCACTCACCAAACTATCTTTTTTCGCCATGCTGAATGAATAAACGAAGGGCGCCATCGCCTTCACTTCGTGGCCGTATTGGGCATTGGTAAATACGCTTTTAGCCCAAGCGGCTGGGTCTTTAAAGCCCATCGGTTGATTCGTGACCCAGATATGAGAATTGGCCTGGAGCATACGGGTCCGGACTTCGGTCTCAAAGCCGTTGAAGACGGAGAGCACGACGATAAGAGCTGCGACACCGATGCTGATACCGAGGATGGCAAGAATGGTGATCCATGAAAAAAAGCGATTCTCGCGGCTCGCGTGGAGATAGCGAAAGGCGATGAGGCGAGAAAATTTCATAGAGGCCCTTTGATTGAGCAATGAAGAAGGCTCAGACCAAATATTTGCCATAATCGCAGGGGCTTTTCAAGGGAGCTTGGACGAAGTTGAAAAGGAAAAAGCCGAGTCAGGCAGGCTGCACTCGGCTTTGGAGATTTTAAACGATGGCTTGACCAGTACCCGCGATGCCCTCAGTCGGTGAAACCCTGGAGGCAATGAGCGCTGGATAGAGGCCGGCAAAAAGACAAATTCCAATCCCGCCCAAGACAACGACTGAATACACCGTCCAACTGTAATGCACGGGTAGACTCTTCAGGAAGTAAGGCTCCGGAAGATCGATGAAAGGATATTTTTCAAGCACGTAGGAAATTACCAACGCGAGGCCGACTCCGACGATACTCCCTCCAACACCGATGCATGTGCTTTGAATCAGGAAGAGACGCATGATCTGCTTGTTCGTGGCTCCAAGAGCTTTCAGGATCGAGATATCCCTTTGCCGCTGACTCACCGAAACAAAGACCGTCGTGAGGATGTTGAAGCCCGCAACGAGCACCACCATCGCCACGATGATCGCGATCACGAAGCGCTCGCGTTCCATCGCTTCAAAGAGCGGCCGATTATAGGACTGCCATTCGCGGAAGGAGAGCTCGTACTTCTGCTCCATCTTCCTGGCGATCTCGGGGCTCCGGTCCGCATCCTTCAAACCGATCTCGATGCCGGTCACGGTTTCGCCCATGTTGAAGAATTTCTGTGCGGTCGAAAGACTGAGGATCACGAGGCGGTTATCGTAGTGTTTGAGGCCTGAATTATAGGTTCCGACGATCTTAAAACGTTTCATGTCGGAGAAGTTGTTTTCGGAGGGCGAGATGAGATAGATCGTTCCGCCGATCTCCGCCTTAAGGTTCTCCATCAAGCCCGAGCCGATGATGATTCCCGGGAGTTCGGGTTCGGGTTTTTTGGCTTTCTTGTCCTCAATTTCTTTTTGCAGAATGTCCATCGCACCGGCGGGATTGATGAGACTGGCGATGCTCTGCACTTTCTCCCGCTGTTTGGGATCGATCCCGCGGACCAGGACGCCCTGGAGAATCGAATCGTGCTTGGCCATCGTCTCATAGTGAATGAAAGGCGAGATGCCCTGCACGTCGTCTTTGAGTTCCTTGTCCTTCATGATGATCTGGCCCCATTTCTCGGGGTTCACCATTCCAGCCGGATAACGATAGGCCATGATGTGGGCGTTTGCCTGAAGAAAGCGATTGCGGAGTTCGTATTCGAAGCCGTTGATCACGGACAGCACGACGATCAGGGCCGCGACGCCGATGGCCAGGCCCAGGAGCGAGAGAATTGTTATCCAGGAAAAATAGCGGTTTTCGCGACTTGCATGGAGGTAACGAAAGGCGATGATGCGGGAAAAGCTCATGCGTCGCCTCGAAGCCATTCGGCAGCTTCAACTGCAAAATAAGTGAGAATGCCATCGGCACCGGCTCGTTTGAAGGCCAGGAGCGATTCGAGGACAACCGCTTTGTGGTTGAGCCAGCCGTTATTGGAAGCGGCCTTGAGCATCGCGTATTCGCCGCTGACCTGATAGACGAAGGTCGGCATGCCGAACTCCTTCTTCACGCGATAGAGGACGTCGAGATAAGGCATTCCAGGCTTGACCATGACCATGTCCGCGCCTTCGGAGATATCCAAAGCGACCTCATGAATCGCTTCATTGCTGTTACCCGGATCCATCTGATACGATTCCTTCGAACTTTTGCCTAGGTTTCCGGCCGAACCCACCGCATCGCGGAAAGGACCGTAGAAACTGGATGCGTATTTTGCCGAGTAGGCGAGGATCTGGGTCAGCGGGAACTTCGATTCGTCGAGAGCTTTGCGAATCGCTGCGATGCGGCCATCCATCATATCCGAAGGCGAAACGACGTCGGCACCGGCTTCGGCGTGGCAGATCGATTGCTTGCAGAGGATCGCGATGGTTTCATCGTTCATGATGTAGCCCGAGGCATCGATGATACCGTCCTGGCCATGGGTGGTATAAGGGTCGAGAGCCACATCGGTGATGACGCCGAGGCTTGGGAACGCTTTTTTCAAAGCGGAGACGGAACGCGGGACGAGGCCTTTAGAATGATAAGACTCTTCGGCGAGCAGGGATTTACGGTCCTTTTCGATATAGGGGAAAAGGACGATCGCGGGAATACCCAGTTCGACACAGCGCTCGGCTCTCTTCAGCAGGAGATCGATCGTGAGGCGTTGAACGCCTGGCATCGAGGGAATGTCGTAGGTTTGATTGCTGCCTTCCATGATAAAGACGGGCAGAATAAAGTCGTGGGCGCTGAGTGAGTTCTCGCGCACAAGATTGCGACTGAAAGCGTGAGCTCTAATGCGTCTCATTCGCGTATTGGGAAATTGACGATCGACTGACATTGCGCGCTCCCATGAGGCCTGGCTTCTCAGAGCCAAGCAACCCGGGGAGGCTTAGCTGACTGAAGCGTTTGAGGGGAAAGGACAGATCCGGGGGACTGCCGTATAAGTTCCTAAGGATAATGCATGGGAGAGGGCAATAGCAATCGCATCGCTCGCATCGTGAGGAAGATCCCCACGATCGAATCCAAGCAGGTACTTTAGGGCCGCGGCGACCTGATCTTTACTTGCGTGGCCTTGGCCGGTCACGCTTTTTTTGACGTGCGTGGGGGTAAGTTCAGCAACCTGAATTTTATGCCGACGAACGGCCGCGATGAGGGCACCACGGGTCTCGCCGAGGCGGAGCGCGGAGTTGATGTTAATGCCGGCGAAAGCTTTTTCTATGGCGCACCACTCAGGCTGATATTTTTCGGTGAGTTGAAACATCGCATCGTGTAAATATCCAGAACGATCATGATGCGGAAGTTTAGATTGAGATTTGAGAACACCGGCTGCCACGAGCCTAATTTTCTTGATATTCACAATGCCGCTCGGTATTTCGAGAATACCAAAGCCCGTGATCTGTGAGCCTGGGTCGATCCCGATGATTCGATATGTGTCTGGCGCTTGACTCACGACGTGGCCCTCAGTTTCAGAAATGATAGCAGAACGCGTGTTGGCGCAGCAGAGAAAAATGGAGGTCCTGTGATCTGTATCCTGGAACCTAAGTCGGATCAAGCTTTGACAGGAAGTTTTCTCTTCAACAAGGAGATCGCGGCAGCCAGCCATGGCAAAATCGAGCGAATTTCTTTGGGTAAGGCGGATATGGAGAGCTTTCGCGAAGGTGATTCGCTTTTGCTTGATAGCGCCTGGATTTATTCTGTCGAGGCCAAGCTTTTATCAAAATCGCCACAAAGCGGCTTTCTTGTGCATTCCCTGCCGGAAAAGGCCTCGGAGTGGAAGAGACCGTTGAGCGAATGTTCCGTGCTGGTCGCCACCTCGGCGGCGGTTGCAAAGCGTTTGCAGACGGAAATCCCCGATCAGAAGATCATTACCTGTCTCCCCGGCAATGATATGCGTCTCCGCAGCCTGAATCCCCAGCAGCGGGAGCACGATCTCCTCCGTCTCATCACGGTCGCGAATATCATACCGCGTAAAGGTCTGAGGGAAGCGGCCCAGTTTCTCCGGGCGCTTCAGCTCGACGGTATCGACTTTCATTGGTACATCGCGGGTCAGCCGATGGCGGATCGTGATTTCAATGGATCGAACGATATCGATGATGAGTATTTCGACGATTTGCAGTCATTGATCGACGAATATGAGTGGGAAGACGATGTGAGCTTCGTCGGGCCCCTGACGATGGAACAGCAGATTCGCCTCTATCTGGGGATGGATGTGGCGTTCTTTCCGAGTCGTGAGGAAGACTTTGGCAAGGTGCTGCTGGAGACCGCCCAGCTTGGTTTGCCTATACTGACAAGCGACGTGGGGATCGCTCGCTCGCTCTTCGGGCGCGAGGATCATGCCCTGATACTTCCCGCACCTCTGAGTCAGGCAAGTCTGGGGGAAGCGAAGGCTTTTTTACAGCAATATCAGGGATTGGAGAGAAATATCCGTCAGCGAAGGAGCCACGCTTTGCTCAATCGCAGTTGGACTATGGCGGCGGATGAGTTGGTCAAATCCATGCGGACCATGAACTAGACCAACTCGTTTTCAATGCTGGAATTCTTTGGGATTGATATTGTATTTCTCAAGCTTTCTGAGAAGGGTGACCTTGGTCATCTGAGTCTGTTCAGCGGTCTGGTTGATACGACCGTTGAAGGCCTTCAGAGCGCGGCGGATAAACTCTTTTTCGAACTGCTCTTTGAGCTCGGGATATTTGAGGGAATTACTTTCCGACATCACCGCTTCGAAGTTTCTTAGCTCTTCCTGAAGATTCGGCATCTTTTCTCTGGGTGCTTCGCGATCGTTGTCATCATTGAAGCCGACGGGTTCAGCGTTCTTGATGTGGAGCGGGAGAGATTCAGTATGGATTTCGTCACTGCCTTCGATGATGAAGGCATGCTCGATAACGTTCTCGAGTTCCCGGATATTCCCCGGCCAGTCGTAGGACTTCAGAACGTCCAGAGCTTCGGGATGAATCGTCTTGATCTTACGATCGTGCAGACGATTGAACTTTTCGATCATGAAAGCCGAGATGTCCTCAATGTCTTCCCGGCGTTCGCGCAGGGGAGGCAGGGTGATCGGCATTACGTTCAGACGGTAGTAAAGGTCGGAACGGAACTTGCCCTCTTGCATCATTTTCTCAAGCGGCTTGTTGGTCGCTGAGATGATGCGGACATCGATCGGTGTATCCTGGTTGCTGCCAACTGCGGTTATTTTTCTTTCCTGCAGGACGCGCAGAAGCTTGACCTGGGTCTGCTGCGAGATATCCCCTAATTCGTCGAGAAAAATAGAGCCGCCGTGGGCGAACTGGAACTTCCCGAGCTTTTTTCGATCGGCACCGGTGAAGGTCCCTTTCTCGTAGCCGAAGAGTTCGCTTTCAATAAGATTCTCTGGGATGGCGCCGCAGTTTACCGCCACGAAGGGACCGGCACGTCGCGAAGAGTTGTAGTGCAACGCTTGTGCGACGAGTTCCTTGCCCGTTCCACTCTCACCGCGAATCAAAACCGAAGTATCGACCCGGGCCAAACGCAAAATCAAATCGTAGACGCGATGGATCGGCAGAGAGCGACCGATGATTCGTTTTGATTTCTGGAAATCGAGTTTGTGTTCTTCGGGGCGCTTGGCCGGAACAGGACGTTTTTGGAGTTGTTGGAAAAGTGCGTGAAAACGATCGCATTGCATAGGCTTAGCAAGATAGTCTTCTGCGCCACTTTTGATGGCAAGGAGGGCCTGCTCCCACTGAGGGAATGAGCTCAGTACATAGCACTTGACTGACGGGGTAAGGACCTTAAGTTGATCGAGTTCATCCAGGCGACCGGCGCGTGGGTGATCAAGGTCGATAAATATCGCGTCATAACGATTTTCTTGGCACTTGACTACCAGTTCGTAATGGCTGCTTGCAGTATGTATTAAGCATTCAATATCACGGGACTCTCTTTCCAGAAAGTCCACGATGCTTCCATCAAGATCGAGGGCTAGGAGATGGATCATACCGGGTTCCTACCAAAATCGCTTCGCCAGCTTAGTGCACGGACGAGGCATAGCGAATTGGGGTGAAAAGGTCAAGCACGATGTGGACTTTATGACGTGATGGCAAGCATCTATCCATAAATTAGTTCTCGCGAACAACCTACCGCGAATTCCTGACTATGTTAAAATCGATAAACACTAAAAAGGGGGTACGCGAAGTGAGCATGGAAGAAGAACGCAAACGTCGGGAAGGCTCTGCTTACACTCGTTCTCCCGTTCTAGGCGAAGGCCTGCGCATTTTGCGCCTCGCTGAGTCTCTTCGTTTAGGACCGGATACACTTGATCGAATTCGCGCTAAGCTCTTCGGGGACCTTGGTCAAAGTGTGAGCCGCGTCGAGGCAGCCCAGCTCACAGTTGAGAAGCCGTCTGAATATCCCGCGCGCTATCCGGAATTGGAAAGAATTGACGATGCCGAAATCGAGCGTCTCACCATGGTCTTTGCGAAGAAGGATCCAATTCCTCTGCCTACGGACCGGACTGTTATCAAACCCGTAACGCCGAGTCCTTCGGTTGAAGCCTTTAAAACGCGTTCGATGCATGGACAGGCGCAGAGTCCGGAAGTTGAAGTTCTTGGCCTCAAAGCGACCCCCGCCCTCAAGTCGACTATCGCAGTCGAAATGAAGTCGGTCCTGGACCACACAATCCCGGTTCAGCGTCCGAGCCGCGAGGAGGCTCCGAAGCTCACGCCACACAGCTATCCTCATGCAGCGGGCCAGGAAGAATCCAAAAAACTGATCGATGCCGCTATCGCCGCCCGCAAAGCAGCGAATGTAAGAGTAAGCGCGGCCCCGCCGATGCCCGTGCAACCCGTGGGCAAATCTCCGGTAGATACCTTCGTCGAAGCGGAAATCTTGCTTCGGCGCAAGATTGAATCGGTGCAGAACTGGGCTGGTTTTAAAGCCGACGCATGGCGTCTCTACGAGTGCTTTCCACGTCCGGATACAGCTGCTCGCCTGGTTGAGCTTGCCCTAATGTACGGCAATGCCAATGACCTGGAAGATGTCCTGACGAATCTCAATCGCCATTCGATCGAATACTACACGCTCCTGCAAAATCAGACGCGGATACAGGTCCTGACCAAGCTCTGGCAAGCGAAGCGTCATGAATTTCTAGATCAATTCCTTTTTCGCAAAGACCTTTTGCTCAAATTGAGTCCTCTTGAACGCTGGTATGGCGTCTGGTCGATGATCGATCGCGGTCAGGGCGAGCATGCCTATCGCTGGTTCAAGAGAAACGATTCTGAGATCTGGAATATTCAAAAGCTGAATGGTTCGAACTTCGGGAAATCTGACACTGAACTGGCTTATGTTCTTGGGCAAAACGCTTTGAAAGCTGAAGACGAAGCGATGGCGATCAGGCTGCTGGAAGTGATTCCCAATAATGCTCCCGAGTTTAGCAAAGCGATCGACCTCCTCCTGGATTTGCGTGTCGAACGTGATGAAAAGGGTTATTGCGTCTATGGTCAAAAGCTCAGCCGCGAACTGGATTGGAAAGCCCGCGTGGGTCTCTTCGATTCATTTCTGTTGCGTATTCAGCGCGTCGAGCATCTGGCGCCCAAGGATCGTGCGGCTCTCAATGCCTTGCTCGTCGATCCCCTGCGATGGTTTCCCGAGACTCCGGAAGCCTGGCAACTCGTCTCCGAAATGCTTTTGCAATTCGCGGGGCTGGAAAAGCTCCTGCCGAACATCCTACGAACCTTTAGCGATCGCGCGACACTGTATTTAAAGCCTCCTTTTGAACATGCTCTCTGGGCCTCCGTGCTCGATCATGATTTTAAGGGGCCAGTAAAGACCTGGTATTGGCGTTCGATCGCGTTGCTCCATGAATTTGCCTGGGGCCTGGGTCAGGACGAGAAGAAACTCTGGGAAGCGAGGCAGCTCTTTCATGAGGCTCTGGCTCATGAAGGCAAGGCTTTGCCTTATTCCTGGATGCAGCTCCATCGCGGACTCACGCAGTGGATCAGCAAGTCGGATCGTTTGGAGGAAACCGCCCGCATTCGCCTTCTCATCATGGCCAAACTCTGCGGCGAGACCCGCGAGGTCAGTGAAGAGGATGTGACGACCTATCTCACGCATGTGCAGCAACCGAGTTTTGAAGTCTTGAATACCCTCGAGAATCTTGCGCGCGAGCGTGGGCAATGGGGTCTTGAGCTCTTTGTGCAAGGACGCAAAGCAAGCCTGCTGCATCACACCAATTCAAGTCTGAACCGAATCTGGGAACTGGGCGCGATGCTGAAGCGAACCGATCTTTGCTGGCGCGCGGCAACCCTTCTCCAGTCGCGGAATGTCCTGTCACCGGATGTCGAACGCCACTGGTCGATCTGTGGTGAAAAGAGACGTGACTTTCCTATCCTGCCGCTGGGTGATTCGCATATTAAGCGTATTATGCAGTCGTTTGAAGGTTACGAACGCCGTTTGATCGAAGCGATCGTCAGCGTGGGTCCATTGGTTCCTGAACTTCTCGCCGGATTGAATGAATCCCTCGTTCCCTTGAAGAAGAGCAAACCTCTCACGAAAACTGAATCCTCCGTTCAGGAAGCCCTTGATAACATGACGTGGCTGGTTCCGGCTCGAAAAAAGTTTTCAGCCAACCCAAATGGGCTCTGGGCCACGAAACCGGTTTTTTTCAGCAATCTTGTGGATTCAAAGTGGTCTGTTATATTCGGATCCTTAGCGCAGCGCTTCGGCATTGCGGCTTGGGATTGGCAACTGAGTCTTCTCAATCAGCAAATTGAGACTTTGGTGCCACGCATGTCGAGGACTTCGGAATCGGTGGCAGCAGGCAAAGTGGGACGTTGGTTGAGAGCATTGACACCTGGTCAACGCAAAGCCTGGTACGAACTGGCACAGATGTCAAAGCGTTTTGATGATTTGAGGGCCCAGGAGATTTTGGGACGTTTCCTCGTGATGGTTGCCACCTCCATGCTGCAGGATCATCTCGGCGCTTTGCAGAATCTTGAGCGGATGCGGGCTCCTCTCCGTCTACGCTGGGACCTGGAAAACTGGATCAGTTCGGATGCGTACGGAGAAATCAGAAAGTCCCTCGGATCCCATGCTGTCGGACATTTCCCGGACGAGGTGTACCGCATGGCGGCCTTGGTTCGGGATCAGGGTAAACAGAAATCTAAAACGTCAGAGGCGTAGTCAAGGAGAAGCGGTTGCGATTTTTTTGGGTTCTGGTCTTGGTCAGCTTGGGATTCGCACCGGCACTTCTGGAAGGGAAGGATGGCGTCAGTGCGAAGGATGCTGCGGTTGAAGCGCTAAGGCCAAAAAAATTCATTCTCTCGATCGGTATGGGCAAGTTCGACAACGCCGTCTGGCGCGAACTGCGTTTCTCGCGCAAAGACGCTAAGGATATGTATCAATTCTTTCGCAAGGATTCCGAGGCATTCGATGGCGGCGAGCTCGTCAGCGATGCCACGACTCCGGTGACGCCGGACGATATACGGAAGGCCTTCAAAAGACTCGAGCAGGACAACCGCAACGAAGAAGATACAGTCGTCGTGTATGTTTCCTCGCATGGAACAGTGGCCTACAAGGACGACGGTAAGATCGGTCGTTATGTGATCACGAGCAATACGGATCCCAAGCGAATGAAGGAGACGGCCCTTGATTACGATCAACTCGTCGCCGAATTCCAAGCCCTAAAATCCCGCAAAAAAGTATTGATTCTGGCCTTCTGTCACTCCGGGGTTGGCAAGTCCGTCCTCACCCCCGATATGAAACGCGCCCTGGCCCAACTCAAAGCGCCTTATTTTGAAGAACCGATCCAGGAACGTTCGGAGGGATCGATCATCCTTACCGCCAGCGGATGGCGTGAGCCGGCTCTTGAAGACGAGCGTTTGCAAAACGACGTCTATACCCACTTCTTGATCGAAGGCTTCACCCAGGATCGCAACCAAGACGGTGCGGTCTCGATCACGGAAGCCCATGCCTTTGCCGCGCAAAAAACCTACGAGTACACGCAGGGACGCCAAAGGCCTTCAGCCATCATGGAGCTCCTGGGATCGGATCCCGTGATCGTCTCGGGTAAGCTCAAGGAGAGGACCAAACAAGCAAGTTTGTTCTCGCTCATGGACCGCTTCTCGAAACTGGTGGTCAGCGTCGATGGTAAAGACTTTGGAGCAGTGGAAAAGGGTATGACCGTACCCGAAGGCGAAGTCAGGCTCACGATCAAGGACCCGGAGAATCAGAAAGTGCTGGCTGATCGCGTCGTGAACTTTCAAAGCGGCCGCGAGTATTCGATCGCCAATTACCTGCTCCCCCGACTTCCCAACAGCATCGCTCTCGGCGTGCGCGGCCTACAGTTTCTCGATCGCAATACGCAGCGTGGTTATGCTCCGGAAGGCTCGCAGGGATTTGGCCTTCGCTACACCTACGAGGAGGCGTTTTCCCTCTACGATCTCGTTTTGGATGCCAATTATTATCCTGAGCAGAGAGAGACGATCGAAGTCGAAACGGAACTCAGCGGCAAAAGAAAGTTTGAACAAAAACGCACGATGTATGGCGGCATGGTTGGGGCTTCCCGTCGAATCCCGATCGAAACTTTGAGTCGCAGTGATCGCACGATTCACACGGAAGCGCGCTGGTTAGTCGGTCTTCAAGGTCTTGCTTTACAGCGCAAATTGAGTGAGCCGGCCTTTGAGCAGCTCGACAAATCTGTGATAACAGGCGGTTTTACGGTTGGTGGCGGAGCAGAAGTGACATGGGCATATCACCTAGTTCGTGCTGGATTTGAAGTTCGTGCTGATTTTTTGAAGAATTTTACAGACGAATCGACCCGTCTTTTGACCGTTCCGTCCCTGTCAATCTATGCGGGGAGCTTCTGGTAAGCGAGAAGAATTGAATTTTCGGGTCGATAGGGCATAATCAACTGCAAACAATTCGAAGTCACTTTGGATTTATTAGGAAAAGATTGTGGACCACCGAAAAGTTAGCCTCGATCCCGAAGATCTGAAAAAGCTGATGGCTTTGCTCCAAGAAGAAGAGGCAAGGGTCGACGCTTTATCTGACAGCGACCTCAAAGCTGACGAAGAAGCCCTCGAAGGTCGTATCCGTGACTTTGCGCGCGGACACTCCGAAGGCAATACCGCCACTGATTCGATCAATACGAACTGGCAAAAAATTCAACCAAGAATGGCCGCGGAAATCCCTTCTGAGCAATCTTCTCCCAAGGAAGAGAAAGAAGGCCGCGTCATAGCCTTTCAGCCCAAGAAAAAAACATTTCCCTGGACCACGATGGGTGCCGTCGCTGCCGCGGCCCTCGCCCTTCTCGTCCTTTATCCCAAACTCGCGCCGACCGGCGGCAATGATCCGGGCGACCTCAGCCAAATGCAGACCAAAGGCGCGAACTCGGGAGGCTCCTACGCGAGCTTCTGTGACGTCGATCTTCGGGGCCAGTCTAAGACTTCGGTCGAAGAGCTTGGCAACGGCATGGGGTATTTCGCAAAGCCTGGCGAGAGCTTTGAAATCAGTCTTCTCTGCGATGCCGACGGTTATGTTCAACTTTGGACCGCGGGCGCACCGGCCACTGAGTTTCGCAATATTAAGGTGCAACGCAACGAACGCATCGCGATCACGCAGTCCGAAGGCAAAGCGGTCAGTTTCAACCTTCAGGGTCGTCCTGAGATGAATTACGGCGTCGCCCTCACCGATAAACCGATCGACAACGATGTCAATCTTCTCGAATCGAGCATTCCTGCCACGAGTCTCGGGAAGGGCAGCGTCCTCTGGTCGGATAATATCCTAGTGAAGGGGAAATAAGAGTGACATCACCAGCGAGTGCGCCTCTTGATTTTGAGACCCTTTACCGTAAGCATTATCATGCGGTTCGTGCGGTCGTTTCGCGTTTTCGATTTGCGGATGCCGCACAGGATGATTTGATCCAGGATATTTTTATTCAGGCTTGGCAGAATCTCGCGAGCCTCAAGGAGACGGCCGCTTTTAGCGGTTGGCTGATGACGATCGCGCGGAACCGTTGTCTCAACGAACTGCGCAAGACGAAGAAAACAGTGTCGATCGCGATGACCGATTCGGTTTCGGATTTAGAGGATGGCAGTCCGGCGGAAGTGATCCTCGTCGCCGAGGACGATTATGCGTCGCTTCATTTCGAGCATTCCGCCATTCTCCTCAATCAGTTGATCAAGGCTCACGAAGGTGAGCCGCGAGCGACCGTCGCGAAGATGTTTTATCTGGAAGAAAAAGCGGTTAAGGATATTGCCGAGGCCCTTTCGATGAACCAGAACACCGTATTGTCTCACCTTCGTCGCTTCCGACTCATCGTCAGCCAAGCCATGTTGCGCCTGGTAGAGGAAAAGGGCTTAGAAATAAAGTAGATGCAATATCAGAGACTTTCCTGATTCCTTTGAGAGTAGGCGTTTATCCGCTCTTCTAGGTTTTGGGAAAGGGACCTTTATGACCGTTAAGTACATACAAATACCAGTTGATACGGACTTTAAATCCTATCTCAAAGAATCCGAAATCGCAGTTGATGCGCTGTCTGATGAAGAATTGGAAGAGGCTGAAGCTGAAGTGGAGGCCAGAATCAATGCACTCGCCAACCCACCAATCTCGATCTTTTCGGCAGCGACCTCTCAATCCAAGAACAAATCGAAAATAAAATCGCGATCAACCAGCAGCTGGAAAACAGCGGGCTTCGGGGGATTCCTGATGGCTGCCATGGCTCTGCTTTTCATCCATAACCAGACGGTAAACGAGCGGGAGCACTGGCAAACCAAAGGCCTCTCAGGCGAAGCCAGCGTTTGCGAAGTCTCGGTCGTTCAAAACGGGCAAGAAAGCGTTCTCAATTCTGACCTTGCTTATCCCGTCTCCGGTGAAGCTTCGATCTATGTAAAAGCCAATTGTCAGCAGGATGTCGTGATTGAGGGTCTTAAGGACGGCAAATGGGGAGCTTTGGAGAAGGCCCATCTCGACAACGGCTTGGTCGTGACCGATAAGGGCCCCGTGGATTTCCGGAATCACAGAGGCGAGCGCCTAAGGCTCAGAGCTGAGAACGGGGTAAGTGAGGAGTTCTCGCTCACGAAAACCCCTTGATAGCGGCGAGCCGCTGAGCTTAGCGCTCCTGCTGCTCAACCTGTCGGGCTTTGCTTTGCCAAGGTTTGTATTCCCACTCCTCGGTCCTGGGTATACCGGTGAAAAAAGCGCCAAGGCCGATGATAGGAATCGCGATCGTAAACCAGGGCATTTCCGCTTTCTCATTCGCCACGATCATCGTCATGAAGATCCCACTCGCGACGATGACGCTAAATATTAGAAATACCTGGCGCGAACGATAAATTATGAGTTTTGTGTCAAAATCAGTCTTACGCATATCCACCTCAATCCAAGTTCTGGCCTCTTTCTATCGGCGATTTCTTCGGCTACGCGAGCGGCAATTCTTACTCGGCATCTTGCGTAACTTTTGGGACAGGCCTTCCCGGCGCTAAGATTAGGTAGAGAATTGGGAAGGATTTAATGATGTTAAGACTAATTTTTAGACAAATCATACCGTCACTCGCCGTGTTGGCCTTGGCTTTTTCAGCAGGCCCAGCGCTGTCCGCGCCCGCGGATGACTCCGAGGACGATCTCATTCAAGCCGTCCTACAGCCCACTGGGCACCTCAATATTGCAAACAACTCCATCGATCTCGGCGAGCTTTCTCAAGGCGCGTCGGTGGAAGTGCGCTTTCCTTTTGTGGTCGATGGCGACGGTCCGGTGAAGATTCTCGGGATCAACCAGGATTGTGGATGTTTATCGAGTTCTTTGCGACCAGGACAATTTCTCACTCCCGGAACCAAAGATTTTATTCGAGTGACGCTCGACACAAAATCTTTTGCCGGTTCCATCGATAAAACGATCCTCGTCATGACCGACGAACCCAAGAGCGATCGTCTGCATCGTCTTCGTATTAAAGCGAAAATTCGGCAAATGGTCGCGATCTCACCTCCTCTGGTCCGCTTTGATTGGACTAAGGGTGATAAGGTGAGTGAGACGATCGTCACTGTGCGCCGGCTTGCTCAGCAAACATTAAACATTGAGAAAGTTGATTTTAATCGGGATAATCTCGACGTGGACGTGGAACCTGTGCAAGATGGCTGGCGGATACGAATCCGGTGGAAGGGCGATGTTCCGGTACAGCCTTTTCAGGAGATGATTCGAATTACTGCAGCTGCCCCCTACGGCAACCTTCAGATTCCCGTATTAGGTCACGTAAACAACGCGCATCACTAAACCCTAGATGAGGAGCCGCAATGATTTCAACTTTCTATATACTTGGTTTTTCTTTGTTCACACTGGGCACGGGTCTTTATATAATTTTCAGTGCCAAGTTGAGCGAAGACCTAAAGTCTGGCGCAATACCGGTACGCAAAGAGTCCTAAGACACGGATTTCAGCGCCGCGCAAAAAAAGGGTTTTTCCTCACGGAAAACCCTCTTTTTTGGTCTGAATACTTTCAGTCAGACGAGCACTCCGACCAAAGCGGTTTTGTTCGCTTCCACGATATCCACTTCCACCATCTTACCGACGATATTTCTCTCGCTGCGGATCATCACCAGGCGGAACTGCTGGGTGCGGCCGTAGAAAACGCCGGCTTCCTTGCGACTTTCGTAGTGGCAAAGGACCTGGCGACGGCGACCGATTTCCGCCAGATTTTGTTGGGTCGTAAGGCTGTTGGAAAGGGCCTGGAGACGATGCAGGCGCTCGGACATCACGTCTTCCGGAACCTGATCACGGAAGCGTGCGGCAGCGGTGCCTTTTCTTGGCGAGTATTTGAAGGCGTAGATAAAGGAATACTGAACGGCTTCGACGAGGTCGAGGGTGCCTTGGAATTGTTCTTCGGTTTCACCAGGGAAACCCACGATCAAATCAGTGGAGATCGCCATTTCGGGATCGATGTCACGAAGCCATTTCACGCGTTCCATGTACTCGGCGACGGTGACTTTGCGTTTCATGCGTTCGAGCACTTCATCATTGCCGGCCTGGACCGGGAGGTGGATGTAGCGACCGAGGCTGGCATGCTTACGGAAGAGCTCGGCGAGTGGGCGCGTGAAGTCATGCGGATTGGAAGTCGTAAATCGCAGGCGTTCGATGCCAGGCAATTGCGCCGCACGATCGAGGAGTTCGAAGAACGGGCCTTCAGGCGGCGCCACGTGTTTGCCGTCGCGTACGAGATCGTCGCCATAGCTGTTCACGTTCTGGCCGCAGAGGGTGATTTCTTTCGCGCCGCCTGCCACGAGGGCTTTGACTTCAGAGACGATCGATTCGAGGGGACGTGATATTTCGCGACCGCGTGTGAAAGGCACGACACAGAAGGTACAGAAGTTGTCACAACCCTGGGCGATGTTGATGAAGCGTGTGACTTCTTCTTTCATCGTGACGGTTGGATTCGGTACGATCGGCATTTCGATGTCGGTTCTTGTGCTCGGCAATTCGTGATCATCGTGTTTTCGAGCCGTGCTTTCGAAACCAAGAGACATGGCGCGCTTGCCGTCCAGGGCATGCGTGGCAAGCAAACCTGGCAGTTCGGAGATCTTGCCCGGTCCCAGGAGGATGTCAATGTTGGAAGCCTTTTCCATTAGCTTCTTGCCTTCGGCTTGCGCGACGCAACCGGCGACAGCGATCTTCATCCGGGGATTATGTTCGAGCGAGATCTCACGCAGGCGACCGAGGCGACTCAAGACTTTGTGGGTCGCCTTTTCACGAATATGACAGGTGTTGAGCAGGACGAGATCAGCGTCTTCCGGAGTCGCCGTCTGGGAATAATTCTGCGCCTGCAGAAGACCGAGCATTTGCTCGCTATCCGCGACGTTCATCTGGCAACCCCAGGTTTCGATATAGACTTTTTTTGGCGAAGGAAGAACGCTGATATCCACTTAAACCACCTGTCTTATTAGGTCGATGGCGACTATTTACGATTTTTCTTACGGGCTTTCTTTGCGTCTTTGCGCATTTTCTTTTGCTTGTCGCGATCGAGGGTTTGTTTCGGGAGCGCAGCGTCCCCTCCACCGAACATCGCGGCCATTTCAGGCGGCATTCCCATTCCACCCATACCCGGCATTCCACCACCGCCGCCCATGGACTGACCCATCTTGCGCAGGTTGTTGAGGTTGTTCAGCGCGCCCATACCTGGGAGTTTACCAAGCATTCCACCCATGTTCTTGCCGAACATGCCCATCATCTGGCGCATGGACATGAAACGTTTGTGGAGTTCTTCGATCTCTTTCAGGCCGCGGCCCGAACCTTTGGAAATACGGGTCATACGGCTTCGGTTGAGATCGTCCATACCGATGCGTTCACGCGCTGTCATCGAGTCGATGACGGCTTTGATCTTGGTCAACTCCTTGTCGTCGATATTTGCGCCCTTAGGGATCATGTCCTGCATCGGGAGCTTGGCGATGAGGTCTTTCAAAGAGCCCATCTTCTGAATCATTTCGATTTGCTTGTAGAAGTCGATATAGCTGAACTGGCCTTGAAGCATCTTCATGGCCTGTTCTTCTTGATCGCCTGCCGAAACCTTCTGGAAATCTTCCATCAAGCCGACGACATCGCCCAAACCGAGAATACGGCTGGCGAGACCTTCGGGACGGAATTCCTCTAGGCGGTCGAGGTCTTCGCCCATGCCGAGGAACTTGATGGGTTTGCCCGTGACTTCTTTGATGCTGAGGGCAGCGCCGCCGCGTGCATCACCGTCAAGCTTCGTCATGATCACACCCGAGAGGGTCAGGCGATCGTCGAAGGATTTAGCGGTGGTGACAGCGTCCTGACCCATCATCGCGTCACAGACGAGAAGGATATTGTCAGGTTTCGTACCGGCTTTGATGTCGACGAGCTCTTGCATCAAGGCTTCATCGATCGTCAAACGACCGGCGGTATCGATAAGGATGACATCGCAATTGAGATCGTAGGCCTTTTGCAAAGCTTCGCGGGTGATCTCAACTGGGGATGCATTGTCCTTGGAGAACACGGGAACGCCTACGCGCTCGCCCAGGACTTTCAATTGCTGAACCGCTGCCGGGCGATAGATATCGGCCGCGACGAGCAAGGGTTTCTTCTTATGTTTTTCGATGAGGAAGCGCGCGAGCTTACCGGTACTCGTCGTCTTGCCGGAACCTTGCAAACCGACCATCATGATCACGGTCGGGCGGTTGTTGGCAAAAGTAAGTTCGGTGTTGACTGGGCCCATGAGGGCTTCGAGTTCCTGATGGCAGATCTGGATAAAGTGATCCGCGGGGCTGACCTGCATGCGCGATGCGCCGGCGCCGGCCTTTAGATTCACTTCCTGTCCGAGAGCTTTCTCCTGCACGTTCTTGAGAAAGGTTTTGGTGACGCTATATTCTACGTCAGCGTCCAAGAGGCTTTTACGGACGATCTCCATCGAGTCTTTCAAGTTAGACTCGCTAAGAACGGCTTTACCCTTCAGCTTCAATTTGGCTTCGCGAAAACCTTCGCTCAGAACATCAAACATGCGACAAGACCTCGGGTTATGGAACAGGATTGGAAATGTATCGATAGATCGGAAATACGAGATGGAAAGATCAGTTGGGGACGATTATCCGGTCGGTGACTTTACCTTCGTATTTGCGATCGATTTGACGCGTTTTAGCGCTCAAGTAAGCTATGGCTATAGCCTATTTTTGCCGAAGTCGTCAAAAGAGATTTTGGTTGGGGCATGGCATTTCGAATCCTAAATTTCTGGGCCACGATTAATTGAAAAGTAGGGGCTCCTTACACGAGCAGAATTCTTTGAAAAACGTCATTATGGCCACTCAAAAAACTTGGTAAACCTGATGCTAAAATGGCAGCAATTGCTGCATTGAGATTCATTTCGGGGGATGATGCGGACGAAATGCGGCTCAAGACTTTAGAAAGAGACTACGATCCTCACAACTTGAGGGATTCCCTTCGGTCCTGTCACAAATTTACAATTGCCTTGAATTCTTCAAAAGTCCTTTCAAATTTTCTTGTTGCTTTAGTATCCAATCGATAGCATTCGATCGACCTAAGTTTAGCAGGAGGGAATCTAGGCATGTTTGTTTGGCTTAAAAGTTTTATGTATCGCCGTAATCCATCTGGGAGCTTGGTTGCACCGACGAATGAAGATTTAGAAAGAGAAAGGAAATTTTCTGGGATCGAAGAGCGAATTTCCCAAATGGAACAGGCACTTGTCGGTTTGACTAAGATATCCAGGCGCATTCATCTTAGCAGCGATCAAAATTCGTCCCTTCTCAAAGACATTCAGTTCGAATTGAAGAATCAAATAACAGCCCCGATCGAAGCGAACGAAGATCAATATGTTTTTCAGGAACAAGAGCTGCTGTCTCTACTTGATATATCGACCTCTCAGACAGAAGCTTGTCAAATGAGCCTTGCTGAAGGAATTACGACGAAATTGGGTTGGTTAACTATTGCCGCGATAGATAGAGCCTATCATCCGACTGATTGTGAAATCATTGAAGCTTCGGTGGAGGCTTGCGAACCCGGTTTGGTACGTCACGTGATTCAACAAGGTTATAGGACGCGAGAGAATAGGTTGATTCGACGGGCAAAGGTCATCGTAACCCGATCAGCTAATACCTTGCCGGAAGCCGTACACCCTGACATTACAATTTAATAAAATTGGAAAAATAATGAACGTTTATGGAATCGATTTAGGGACAACGAATACTTGCATCAGTCGATTTGCTAGCGGCTTGCCTGAGATTATCCGCATCAACGATTCAGATACCGTTCCTTCCATAGTCGCATGGGACGGTCAGCGATTGCTGGTCGGCCTGGCAGCAAAGAACTACAGTTTTGTTTCACCCGAAAACGCCATTCGATCCATCAAACGAAAGATGGGACAGCTCGATTTTCGCGTTCAGCTTGGCAGTCGTGAGTTTAGCCCAATCGATGTATCCACAGAAATTCTTCGATTTGTAAGCGACGAAGCGGCGAAGGTCGTGGGTGAAGCGATTAAAACCGTTGTCATTACCGTGCCGGCATGGTTTGGGGATGAGCAGCGGAGAGCGACCCTTGCCGCAGGCAAGGCGGCAGGACTTGAGGTCCTTCGAATAATTAATGAGCCAACGGCTGCGGCTTTGAGCTACCAACTCACCCAAGACCCATCAGTTGAGCAACAGATGGAAAAATGGCTCGTCTATGATCTCGGCGGGGGGACTTTCGACGTGTCAATTCTAATTGTCAAAGGTGATTACAAGGAAGTATTAGCGACTGCGGGAAATACGTTTCTCGGAGGAGACGATTTTGATCGGCTCCTGGCTCAGCGTATGGTCAATGAGATACGGAGCAGATTTAATATTGATCCGGATGAAGATCCTGTAGCCTTGGCTCAACTGCGACATCTGGCGGAGGAAGCAAAGATTGCCCTATCCACCGAGCCCGAGCACCGAATCACCTATAAACTGTCGGTATTGGGCAAGCAAGTGGTCCTCGATCTAAATATTACACGTGAGGAATTTAGTGAACTCATAGAAGACCTGGTGGAGTCAAGCATCGCGAAGGTGCATCAGGCATTGGATGACGCAAAGCTAGACGCTCAGGAGCTGACTCGCCTTATTTTAGTCGGAGGTTCATCACGCATTCCCCTTGTTCAAGAACGACTCAAGGATGAATTTGGATTGAGTCCTGAACTCTATATAGATCCAGACCTGTCCGTTGCTCTTGGAGCCGGTATCCAGGCAGCTCTGGCTAGCGGCAAGAGTTGCAAACAGATTGTTGTTGATGTCTGTCCTCATACTCTTGGTATGGCGGTCTTGGGAGATCATGATGAAATGTTTGAGATGCGATCGAACATTCCATTAAGTTTTGCGCCGCTGATTCAGCGCAATAGTCGTCTGCCAGCAAAAATGACGAGGACTTTTTGCAAAATGCATCCTGAACAAGGTCAAGTTGAAATCGTCGTTTTCCAAGGCGAGTCATCTCGAACCACTGACAATCAGCTAATTGGCCGATTTATCTGTGATCTGAATCCCACGGCGCAGTTGGAATTCTTTGTCAGTTTCTCTTACGATTCAAACGGCATCATTCAGATAGGTGTGACACAGATTCAGGGTCAAAGGCCCTTGAAACAATACAGCATGGACACGAATAAGTCGGAACATTGGAACAGTGAACCGCTTCCAATGGGGCAGGGCTCCGATTTTTTAGACATTGAAATGAGCGAGTCCGCTGCCGGCGCGAATGCCTCGGAGAAGGTATCGAATTTTCTTATCGAGCAAGTGGAATTGCAACTCCAAAAAGCTTCTGAGAAAGATAGACACCGCATGAAAGGTCAACTCCAAGATTACCGAAGCGCTCTCCTAGCCGAAGACAACGATACCTTAGATACCTTAGAGAATGAACTTTACGAATGGCTTGAAAATTCCCGGGAGCAGGAGGACTCCCATGGTTAACAGCAATCGAGAAAGGCGAAAGAAAAAGAAGCATTTAAAAGACAAGGAAAAAGCCAAGTTAAAACCTAGTCCCTATTTATCGCAGCATCAGGAAATGCTTGATGCGGAAGCAACTAATCTGACAGTAAACTCGCTGGGAGTGGGCAATTCTAATCTGTCGCTATATTATAGCCTGCTTCGCCTAATGGGGAAGGAGAGTTCGTCGTCGGTCTGGAAGGCGAATAGAGATGTTTTCGAGCTTTGCCTCTTTTCGAATAAACCCGAACCTTGGAACCCATCAGATTTAAATCGGGTCTGCCGCACATTTGATGATCATCTGGATTTCGACTATTCCAGCGTTTTGAGGCAGGTCGTTTCTTATGCAAGCGTAACAAATTGGAACGATTCGAATAATCCATTGCTAGATCGATACAGGACTTTGAAACGGGGCGAAACTTCGATACTCGATTATCCCGCGATCATGCATTTCCACGCGTCGGGCATGATCGAGGTGGATTCACCGGCCGTGGCAGACTGTCTCGAATTTATCTCGGAAAGCTGTCTCGACCAAACGCATCAAATGCCTGACAATTTCATTGCAATGCTCAATCCCAAAAAGAGATTGCCGACCATTCCCCAATTGAAACGACTCGATACAGGATTAGGGTTCCTTCGATCGAATATCGAAATGATGGCTCACGACCCTCAATTCACAGCCTTTATCGAGCCATCACTTCGCGGCCTCTTTAAAAACCGTTTCCTCCAGTCGGATCTCAGTAAATTAGAGAAATTCCCCAATATCCTCTCATTCGTAGTTGAGACATCAATACTTGAGAAGAAAGAAGGGCTCCGAACTCCAACACTCGAAAGCGTGCATCTTGCTGAAATCAGTTCTGATTTCATCGAGCCATTCAAAAGACTTCAAGTTTCGCAATCGAAGACCTTTGAACAGCATACTAAACTCTTGATTCTGGATTGGCGAATCCAGACCATTGGGAGTCAAAATGAGGAGGACTTTTCACCGTCGTGCAAGCAGCGCGAAAAAAATGCATTCCTTTCCCTCTGGTCCGCCCTAAGTCGAGGCGTCCCAGATTCAAAAAAGGAGTTTGCGCTAAGCGTAAAAGACCATTGTGTTGAATTTGTCATGGATTGTCTCAGCAAATCCCCGCGATATCGACCAGATCCCGCTATGGTGGAATTCCTAGCGGCGCATAGGCCGCAGAATGAAATCCTAATGTGGTTGCAGATAGCGAAGGCTGGCCCGAACAAAGCCAAGGCTATCTTCGGTCGCCTCCCCGAACGTCCTAAGGTTATGCCATTCGACGTTTTCTATGCCCTATATGAGAATTACGGACTTAAATCCAATCCAATCTTTATCGAAAAATACTTCGATGCTTTGCCGCTTGAAGCTCGGCGTGAAATCCTCATCCCCTGGTTGAGACGTGCCACCCACGACTCCCAGAGCAACAAGCAAATTGATCTTCTGTTGGCGAGTACTTTTGACAAACTGCTTAAGGCCGATCGTTTCCCGGTAAACGAGCTGACAGGCAGTGCTGAATTGGAAGGCGATCTGGTTTTTTGGAGCTTGGCTTTTGCGTTTAAGTCAGGCCTCGATTTGCGAGGTTTAAGCTACTCTCGCCTGCATATCTTGCTCATGACCCTGTCTCGTATAGAATCCAAGATATTGTGGAAGCGGCTGGGAGAAGACCTGGTACTCGTTTTGATACCGCAAATGCTTAAGCTTGAAAACGTCAAGAAAGGGATAAACAAACCCCTTATTCACCTACTACAGTCAACTCATAGTTCATTGATCTTGCTTCGGCTTAAAGTATTTTTAGAACAAAACGTGACGCTGTTTAATTTTGATCCAGCTTGGCAAAGTCTTATAGACTACTTGGATCAACAGGCCCAACCCGCTAAAAAGCGCGGTCGTTTACCAGTGACAAAGGGCAAGTCTAAACCGAAGAAGGTCGAAGGCGGTTATCGTCCCTTTTAAGAGCTAGAATTCAGTGAGGACCTTACTTAAAGGAAATGACATGAGTCTTAATGCAATCGGTGCTAGAGGCATCCTACGGCTCCCTCTTGGGGAGCTGCTTGAGCTTGCGCAGGTCGAGCAGGCTTTTCATAAAATGATTCGGCGTTATCCACTCGAGCAATTTCCCGAAAAATTCTCCGAAATTCGTAAAGCCTATCAAGTCCTCACGGATCCATCGGCGGACATAAGAAGTTTCTTTTTCGACGAAACCCTGGATTTAAGCACTTTATTAGGGCCGTTTCTGCCCATGAATGCGAAGCCTCAGAACGAAATAGAAACATTTCTTTTTAATAGCCTTTCGGCATTGTTGCGGCAGAACTTCATGGCAATTGTTGATGGAGACTATGATGAAGATGATGAGTTCGCGATAGACGAGTTTATGCCACCTTTTGCTGGTGGCATGAATGAATTAGAAAGAATCCTGGAAGAATTGATGGGCCGGACCGATGGTAAGCGCCAAGGTAGGAAATTAAAATAGAGCTGCACGTCCGATTTAGCACGCACGCACTCGTTTGTAGGTCGCTTATTTTCGAGATTCAATAGGATATTCGGAACCTATCATTACATCCCATTTGGATAGGCTTTGTGATCAATCACACCGCTCTCGCGGACGACCTTGAGAGCCTTCGCGTATTGATCCAGGACTTTGAGAGCGTATGTGCAACGGGTACGAAGGTAAGCGTCGTCATCGTTTTCCATAGTCGGGCCGTTGAAGGTCTTACCGACGTTGCGGATGATGAGTTGTTCGGGGATGTAGCAGATGCGGTTGTTTTTGTAGCCAGCCATGCGCAGTTCCGAGATCGGATAGGCACCGCCAAGCGATGAGCTGACGGTCACGATCAGGGCTGGCTTGTGACCGAGTTCCTGGTGCGTGGCAATTTGCAGAAAGTTTCTTACAGCGGCGGGAACCGCTCCGTGCCATTCAGGGCAGACGAGAACGAGGGCATCCGAAGATTTGAGTTCGCTGGAGATTGGGCCCCAAATTTTCTGCCATTTCTCATCGGGACCGAATACGCCTTCATCCCAGAGCGGAATGGGGTTGTCCGCGAGGTTAAGCATATAGGTCTGGTTTTTGCCCGCTTTGATTTCGGTTTCGATATAGCTGGCGATTTTGAAGCTTTGGGATTGGTGGCGTGAGCTGCCAGAAAGTAGGGCGTATTTCAAGAGTTGCTCCTTCTGTAGACGTATTTACACTGCAGAAGGAATATAGCGGAAATGCGGAACGTTGCTTACCAGTTTTTGATGATCAGGTGCGGTCGATTCGTTTTCCAACTGACCTGACCGATACTGATCGGGATGATTTCTTCGGTCGTGAACATTTCTTCGGAGAAAGGTCCATTTAGCTGAGTGATATTGTACTTGTAGTCGCCCGTCGGCAAACGCAGGAGTTTCGATTGGCCGTTGACGATGGGGAACTCCATTTCGCTGGCAATGCTTGTACGAATGTACATGTCTGAGTCCTTCTTGGCCTTCGCCAGATCAGGCACGGGCGCACAGAAGCTCTTGTTGCCGGTTGAGATAATCTGGCCGAGATTCATGGCAATGAGCGCTTTGTCCATTTGGTCGGAAAAGAGCGGATGCCAAACACAGGGGCTGAGGGCCGGAGTGTCGTTCTTTACGAGGACTGGCAGATCGAGAGGCTGGAGTGTGATCCAGTATTCCTTCACCGGGCTCTTGTCATGAGGGACCGCGAGGGTAAAGGTGCCTACAAGGCTGGTGTCTTCGATTCGATGTGCGAGAGATTCGATTTCGCGTACAGCGTGGTCGAGACCGACCATCATGAGCTTCAGCTCAGGACTTTTGTCATGACAGACCTTGGATTGCCAGGTCTTCGAACGGAAACTCAAAGGCAATTCATGTGGCAGAGAGAATTCGATAATGCGACAGAATTTGTGAACGGCTTTGAGATCGTCATTCTGAGCCGACGCTTCCAAGAGCTGTTTCGTCAGGGTCAGACGACGGATAAGGAGATAGGGCTGATGGTTCCACTTGGTCGACATGTTGCGAGTCAACGTGTCGAGACGGGTCCGAAGCTCTTGCTCGCTCGCATGGGCGATGTTGCACTGAAGCGTGCCTTCGGCGTTGGTTTCAAATTGGCAATCGGGAGCGACGCTCCAGAGGACCGACATAATCTGTTTGCCGGCATCACTGGCGGCTGTGAGATGGGTGCTGTCGGTGCGGAAAGGTAGGTCGCAAAGACCTTGGCCCGCGATCGCTTTGGGATAACCGTCTGACGCGACCTGGAAATGTTCTGTACCGCTTTTGACGTTGATGATGTTCGCTTTTTTGTCGGCGAGAGCCGTATAGTCGATATCAAAAAGTTGGTCGCCAAAAGTGCTCTTGAATGTCATAGCCCATACTGTGGGTAGACCATCGACGCAGGTCGTGCGATCGAAGTCACCCACGTAAGCTTCCTTCAGGTTAGAATCCTGAAGATAGACTTTGATGCTCGCCACGATATGCGATTTGTCTTCCGACTCCATCGCCATGGCGGGAGCGGAGCCCGCAGCTGTCGGACGCATCAAATTCTGGCAGCCAAGGGTAACAATGCCCCCGAGTACACCGAAGACGGCTGCACGCGTTTTGAACTTTGTAGCTTGATTAAAAAACGGAAATTTTTTGAACGGCCAGATCCACTGATTCATTAAAACCACCCAAGGACGGGTTAGAGGATTCTACAGACCACGAAAGGGGCTGACATAATTGCAACACTTTGCGCGAGACGACAGCGCCGTCTTCGTTTTCCGTAATCAGATGTATATCCTTGGGACCATACTTACGACTGGTCTGGTTTTTAGCCCAAAGATAAAGCGAAGGATGTGTGACGAATTCGCGGCTGAGATGGATGGCTTCAAAACTTGAACCTTCGGCTAAAGGGAAGCCGTCACGCGCAAATTTGTCGAGACCCTCGATGGCATCAAACGGTCCGAAGTCGACTCCATCAATTTCCACGTAGGTTGTAAGCACAGACGGTTTGAGGGCAGCTTTAATGCTTTGTCCAAGCATTCCAGTCAGACCTATAACGCCCAATGCATAGGCAGCTTTTTTCATGAGCGTGCGGCTCATTGGTCTCCCAATTCCCATAACGTAAAAGATGATCGATTCAGTTACAGCTTAGCATAGGCGTCAGTTTTTGAATACCTATCTGGCGCGAGTTTCCGAGAATTATGAAGATTCTTTAGGGAGGAATTCGCTACCAGTCACTGCTAGTGACAAGATATGCGAATTACAACCCATATTGGAAACATTTTTTTCATACCAAATAGATTTAGGCAGAAATGAAGCTAGGCCCTAAGTCCTGAAGTATTGCGGGATCTTCGAAGTGAGACAGTTCTGATTCAAAATCGCTTCCGAAAACAGACAGTCTGCTAGAGAAGTCTCGCTATCGCATCAATCTCTACTTGAGAACCGCGTGGGAGTTTGGAAACTTCCACAGTCGCTCGAGCGGGATAAGGCTTGCTAAGGTAACTGGCATAAACTTCATTCACTTTGGCGAAATTTTCAAGATTCTGCAAATAGATTGTCGTGCGAATAATTCCGCTGAGGCCGGATCCGGCTGTTTCGAGGACGGCTTGCAGATTTTTCATGACCTGATGCGTTTGATCTTCGATCGTAACGGCTTTCATCTCCCCTGTCTCGGGATCGAGGGGGATTTGCCCTGAACAATAGACTATTCCGTTGTAAACGATAGCCTGAGAATAAGGACCGATGGCAGCTGGTGCATTGGGACTCGCGATTGGCAATAAGCTCATGGTGACAATTCCTTGTGTTCAGAGAGATCACATTATCTTGACCGTCAATAGCGTCGCTCAGAATCAGTTCGCCTGAATGTCCGAGTCGTAGGTCCGTTGCAAATCAGCGATGATTGTCGCCGGAATGTGCGGCGAACGCGCGGCTTTCTTAATGAGTTCCTGGGCCTCGTCCTGCTTGTTCATGGCCAGAAACGCCTGAGCAGCATGGGCGAAGAGCTTCCAATGGATCGTTTTCTTCTCCATGTTTTCCAGACGGAAAAGCAGCTGGGGAATCTTCTCGAACTGCTCTGCGAGGCCAAGGGCCGCAGTATATTCGATCAGAAATTCATCATCGCGTGAACCTGCGTTGAAAGCGTCGCCCAAAAGTTGGGCTTTAAGGAGGCGATCGTTCGGATCGATGATTTCCGCTGCGAGAGACATTCCAGCGTAACTCAAAGTCGCCTCTGCTGTTTCGCGAATTTTTTCTCCGGCCGTCGCCTTGTCTTTGTATATATAGATAGAGGCGATGATCTCCCAGAGGCGAGGACTGTTGGCATCGATAGCCAGGCCTTTGATGGCCCACTTCATCGCTTCCTCGTCCAGTTCCATCGAGAAGTAGATCTGCGTCAAGTTCAGGTAGGGCGCCAGTTCGAGAGGCGCCAGGCCTATAGCCTGACGGAGGAAAGTCGCCGCTTCGTCGAGTTCGGATTCAAGCATCAGGGACGAACCGAGGGCGAGACAGGCTCTGAAATCGCCTTCGATAGGGAGTTCCGGGTTGAAGTCGACGAACTGAACGACAGCGCCCGACAAGCCCATACTGGTCATCTCTTCGATCAAATCGACGAACTCGCCTGCCGACTGGGGCTTATGATCCTGGAAATAATCCACGAGAAAACTCGAGAATTCCTGGAGGCGCTCCTTCGAAACAGAAGGCGCATTCTCTCCCTTGTAATCGCTTGTGCTGATTTCAAGGTAGTTCTGCAGGTGAGGGCCCATCGGATAGTCATACCAGTCGGCTTTGTTAAACAGCATCGATTACTCCAAAGTCAGCTTCTGCACACGGATGTGCAGATTGCGCAATTCGTTAGGACCCACTTCGCTCGGGGCTTCAGTCATCAAGTCGGTGGCCTTGTTGGTCTTCGGGAAGGCGATGACGTCACGGATCGAATCCGAACCGGTGAGGATCATCACGAGACGATCGAGACCAAAGGCCATGCCACCATGGGGAGGAGCGCCAAATTTCAAGGCGTCGAGGAGGAAGCCGAATTTTGATTGGGCTTCTTCTTGCGACAAACCAAGCAGTTTGAAGATTCGGGATTGAAGTTCCTGGCTGTGGATACGGATCGATCCGCCAGCGACTTCATTGCCGTTCAAAACCAAGTCATAGGCTTTCGCTTTGACTTTCTCCGCTGCTGTTTCGAGCAGATGCATATCTTCATCGCGAGGCGATGTGAAGGGGTGGTGACAAGCGATCAGGCGATTGCTCTCGTGATCGCGTTCAAACGACGGAAAGTCGACGACCCAGAGGAAATTGAATTGTTTGGGATTGAAGAGCTGCAGTCTTTTGCCAAGCTCGAGGCGTACAGCCGACAAAGCCGCTTTGGTCGAGCGATAGTCGCCTGCGCCAAAGAGAATAGTGTCGCCAATTTTGGCACCAACTTTGGCGGTGATGGCTTCAATGACTTCAGGGGTGAGGAATTTAGCGACTGGCGACTGCCAGCTCTCCACGCCTTTGCCCTCTTTGATCTTAGCCCAGGCCAAGCCACCCGCACCATGGTGACGAGCGACTTCTGTGAGTTCATCGAGTTCTTTACGGGTCAGCTTCTCGCTATGTCCCTGGACGCAAAGGGCATTGACGATACCGCCGGTGCTCAGGGCATTGGCGAAGACTTTGAATTCCGAAGTCGCAACGATCTCGGAGAGATTACTGATCTTCAGGTCGAAACGAGTATCGGGTTTGTCGTTACCGTACTCTTCCATGGCCTGGTCATAGCCCATGCGTGGGAGAGGCATGGGAACAGGAGCCCCTGTGACTTTTTCCCAGGCGCGGCCGATCACGCGTTCCATCGTGCCCATGATCTGATCACGGTCGACGAAAGACATCTCAAGGTCGATCTGTGAAAACTCAGGTTGACGGTCCGCACGAAGGTCTTCGTCGCGGAAACATTTTACGACTTGGTAATAACGATCGAAGCCCGAGATCATCAAAACCTGTTTAAAGAGCTGCGGGCTCTGCGGCAAGGCGTAGAATTTGCCGGCGTGCACCCGGGAAGGCACGAGGAATTCACGGGCGCCTTCGGGCGTCGACTTGTAGAGCATCGGCGTTTCGATATCGAGGAAGTTCTCGTCTTCGAGCGCGCGGCGCATTTCACGAACGAAGTGAATACGCGTCAGCATATTGTTCTTGAGCGTGTTGCGACGAAGGTCGAGATAACGATACTTCAAACGAATCGTTTCCGACGCGTCGGTCGAGTCTTGAATTTGGAAAGGCAAGGGCTCGCTCGAGTTGAGGAGCTTGGCGACGTCGGCGATGACTTCGATCGCCCCGGTCGTGACTTTAGAGTTGATCATGCCTTCAGGGCGTTTGCGCACGACACCTTGAACGGCAAGGACATATTCGTTACGGATCTTTTCGCCGACTTCAAGAACACCAGCGGTATGGGCCGGGTCGAGAACGACTTGAGTGATGCCGTAGCGATCGCGAAGATCGATGAATATGAGATTTCCGTGGTCGCGTCGTGATTGAACCCACCCCATAAGAGTGACTTTATTGCCGTCATGCTTATCGGTGAGTTCATTGAGGTTGTGAGAACGCTGCCAGCCATCCAATTGTGTGCTCATATTCAACTCATCTAGGATTTGGGATTGGGAACTTCTTATCAGCAGTCAACCTGAGGCTGTTCGAGAGAACAGTCGTCAGCAAACAGCACGCGGGCCCTGCTTTCATGCGCTGATAATTTAACACTGCTTGGGGGTAAGGACTAGAAAGAAAAGCCCGCTGGGCCCGGCCCTGGAGAGCTGCGGAGAAAAAGTCTGGCAGGAGTCGCCAGAATTTAGCCAAATCGACCTACTATATAATCGCGAGTCAATTTTTCATCGGGTGTTGAGAAGAGTTTTGTCGTAGGACCGTACTCAACTAAGTCACCATTGTACATAAAAGCTGTATATTCCGAAACGCGCGCAGCTTGCTGCATGTTGTGTGTCACAATTACGATCGTGTATTGCTGTTTGAGATCGTGGATCAAATCTTCGATCGCCAGAGTGGAAGCCGGGTCCAAAGCGGAACATGGCTCATCCATTAGGATGACCTCTGGATCCATGGCAATGGCGCGTGCGATACAAAGACGCTGTTGCTGCCCGCCGGAAAGGGCGAGACCGCTGTCGTTGAGCTTGTCCTTCACTTCGTCCCAGAGAGCGGCTTTACGCAGAGACGTTTCGACGAGTTCGTTCAAATCACCCTTATAGCCGTTGATTTTCGGGCCCCAGGTGATGTTTTTGGCGATCGAGCTGGAGAAGGGATTGGGCTTTTGAAAGACCATACCGATACGCCGACGGAATTCCGTGACATCGATTTTCGATTTGTAAATATCCGAACCTTCGAAAAGGATTTCGCCTTCGTGGCTGAAGGTGTCGATGAAATCATTCATCCGATTGAAGCTGCGAAGAATCGTGGATTTCCCGCAACCCGACGGTCCGATCATCGCGGTGACGGTCTTCTTGCCGATCTTCATATTCAGGTTTTTAACGACTTTTTTAGTGCCGTAATAAAGATTGAGGTTGGTCGCCTGGAGGATAGGGCTCGTAAATTTTTGGCTCATCATAATTTTCTACCCCAACGCAAACGAATGAATATGGCTACCGAGTTGCAGAGCATGAGAAAGCCAAGGAGCACGATAATGCCTGTCGAGGCAAGGTCGTGAAATGCTTCCTGCGGACGGGACGTCCAGTTGAAAATCTGGATCGGCATCGCCGTAAACGGATCCAGCGGCCCGGAGGGAACAAAGGCAACGTACGTGAGGGCTCCAAGCATGATCAGTGGAGCGGCTTCGCCCATAGCACGGGCCATAGCGAGAATAACGCCGGTCGCAATACCCGGAACCGCTGCGGGAAGGACGTGATCGCGGACGGTCTGCCAACGCGTGGCACCGAGGGCGAAAGAGGCCATGCGCATGGAATCAGGCACGGCTTTCAGCGCTTCACGCGAGGCGATGATGATGACGGGGATAATGAGAAGGCTGAGCGTTAGCGATCCGGCGAGGACGGAGCGACCCATGCCCATGAAGCGGACGAAGATACCGAGGCCAAGCATACCGTAGATGATCGAAGGGACACCGGCGAGGGTGGAAATCGACACCTGGATAGAACTGGTGAAACGATTTTTAGGCGACAATTCCTGTAGATAAAGGGCCGCGCCTACCCCGAAGAAGACGGAGAAGATCAGCGTCATGCCGCCGAGCCAGACCGTTCCCCAGATCGCTGATTTGAAGCCAGCCTGGGCTGGTTTACGCGAAGGGAAATTATTGATGAAATCCATATCGAGATGTTCCCAACCCTGGGCCCCGATGCTGAAGAGCAAATAGAAGAGAAAGCCCAGCGCGCACAGGGTCGCGAGGAGTATTGAGCCATAGAAGAAGCGTTCTTTGAAAAGGCGCAGTTTGCGCGGATTGTGAAACATCGGATGAAGGGCGGCTTCATCACCGGCCGCAACTCCTGCCTTTACTCCCGCAGCAGTCTCAGATTTCGACTGCGAGTCAATGGTGCCTTCGATAGGATTCATTCGTATTTCCTAGCATAGCGTTTGACAATAAACTGCGAGAGAAGGTTCATCGCCAGCGTCATCAGGAAGAGGACCAGGCCGACGGCGAAGATAGATTGGTACTCGACGGTACCGTGAGCAACATCGCCCATGCTGACCTGAGCGATATAAGCTGTCATTGCCTGTACCCCTACGAGTGGGTTGGCAGTTAGCTGGGGCGTCGCGCCTGCAGCGAGAGTCACGGCCATCGTTTCGCCGATAGCTCGGGAGAACGCGAGGATAAAGGAAGCCAGAATACCACTCAAAGCGGCTGGTACCACGATGTGCAAAGTCACTTCGGATTTGCGAGTGCCGAGAGCGTAGGCGCCGTCGCGCACGGTTTTGGGAATCGCGCGAAGAGAGTCATCACAGATCGAGGCGATCGTGGGTAAAATCATGATGGCAATAACGATTGACGCGCTCAAGGCGTTAAAGACTTCGATATTAGGAAATATTTTTTGGAGAAAGGGTGTGACCTGTGTAAGGGCAAAGAAGCCGTAGACGACCGAGGGAATACCCGCAAGAATTTCGAGGACCGGTTTGAGGACCTTTTGCCACCAGCCGGTCGCATACTCGGACGTGTAGATGGCGATACCGAGGCCGACGGGAAGGGCGAAGATAATGGCACCGATCGCGATGATCAGAGTGCCATTGATCAGAGGCCAGATTCCAAACGAACGAGGTTCGAAGAGTGGAGCCCAACGGGTGTTAAATAAGAATTCCTTCAAAGAGACCTGAGAAAAGAACTGAAATGATTCTTCGCCCAGGATGAAGATAATTCCAACGGTGGTGAAGATGGAGACCATCGCCGTAAAAGCGAGGCCTCTGATTACCATCCGTTCACGCCATCGTTGCCATGGACTGATTTTGGCCCAAAGCTGGCTCGTCACACATCACCTCTTGATTATTATCAATGAGAAGCTTTTCCAGACATGGCAGCGTCAAATTTCTTGATCGCGTCCGTATAGATTGCTTCTTTCAAAGGCACGTAGCCGACTTCTTTAGAGAGTTTGCCAGCATTTTTCAGCATGAAACTTACAAAAGCTTTCACTTCTGGTCTCTGAGCTGACTTTTTGTTGACATAGATCATGAGGGGGCGAGCCAGGCTGTATGTGCCTTTTTCGATCGTCTCGGCCGATGGCGTGATAGCTACACCGTCTTTGCCTACGATTGGGATGTCACGGATCACTTTAGCGTTTTCAACGAAGTAAGCGAAGCCGAAGTAGCCCAGTGCGTTTTTGTCTTTGCTGACACCCGTTACAAGGACGTTGTCGTCTTCGCTGGCGATATAATCGCTGCGAGATAGACGAGCTGTACCCATGACGTGCTCAGTGAAGAAGTCAAAAGTACCTGAATCGGCACCTGGTCCGTAAAGCTTGACTGGATCGGCCGGGAAACTTGGGTCGAGGTCTTTCCATGTTTTGACTTTGCTGCCTGGTTCCCAAAGTGCTTTGAGTTGAGTCAGAGTCAAAGACTTAACGAAAGTGTTTTTCGGGTTGACAACAACCGCGATACCGTCGTTGGCGATAGGCAATTCGATGGTTTCGATCTTGTTCTCAGTAGCTTTTTTGGCTTCTTCGTCTTTCATTTTACGAGAAGCATTAGCGATGTCGATTTCGCCAACAGTATATTTCTTCATACCGCCGCCTGTGCCTGAGACACCGACAGTGACACGAACGTTTGGATATTCTTTTTGGAATTCTTCAGCAGCGGCTTCAGCGATTGGGAAAACAGTGCTGGAACCGTCGAGTTTCACTTCACCTTTGAGAGACTTGTCGACTGCGAAAGCTTGGGATGTACTCGCTGTTGCTGTTAGAAGGACACTTAACAATACCTTTTTCATTCACAACTCCGATTCTAGTGGTGAAGCTCGTTTTGAGCTTCTTAGTTCGAGTCTGCACTGTGCTTCCAATCAGCGCTGGCTGGGCCTTTCGGCTCGGTCACTCTGCTGATTTTTCAGCTAATTCTGCAAACTCAACTGCGATTTACAGTACTTTTGTAAAGCCATGATAAAGCCCTGGTGAAACTTTTCGCTTAAGGCTTCTATAGACCCTGTTCAAAATGACGCTATCATAAAAAAATGAGTCGGATGGCTGGATTTATACCTGCAACGAACCGGCCTTGGAAGTGAAATAAGATGCAAGACAGAGGCGGATTACGCTGACGGAAGGCGCACTGTGAATTTTGATCCCTGGTTCAGCTCACTGTCGACACGAATAGTGCCCTGGATCTGAATCACCAAGTGCTTCACAATGGCGAGCCCAAGTCCGGTACCACCCTCGTTGCGGGTGCGGGCGGCATCCACGCGATAGAATCGCTGGAAGATTCTGGACTGATCCTTCTTGGCGATGCCAATGCCAGTGTCGCGGACTGAGAGTTCGCAGTATTTATTGACGGAGGCAACGTTGAGTTCAACTTCGCCGTTCTTGGGGGTATAGCTCACAGCGTTTTGGAGAAGGTTGTCGAGGATGTGGAACATGGCTTTTCTGTCGCCACGAACCAGAAGAGTGTCTTCATCGCTATCGACGGTATTCTTAAAGGTGATGCCCTTATCGTTCATCCGGATCTGGTGGCGATTGACCGCTTCCTGGATGATCGGTTTCCAGTCGACCGAACTGAGCTCGGTGATGCCTTCATTCGCTTCGATGGTGGCGAGGTTGAGACTTTCGTTGACGAGGCTCACCATGCGTTCGACGTTGTTGTTGATGATGCGGAGGAAACGTACATTGTTTTCCTTGTCGTCGATTGCACCCTCGAGAAGAGTGTCCGCGTAGCCTTTGATCGAAGTCAGAGGTGTCTTGAGCTCGTGGGCGATGTTGCTGGAAAAATCGCGACGGATCTTCTCCATCTTCTCGCGACGGGTGATGTTGGCTTGAACGGCCTCTGCCAGGCGGTTGATCGCTTCGCCCAGACTGCCCAGTTCATTCGAGGGCAGACGGCGAATGCGCGCTGCATAGTTGCCGTGAGAAATCGCTTCGGCGACCTTGGTCATCTCTGATACGGGATCGGTGATGCGGCGCACCAGTATAAGGGCGATCAGGACAGAGAGGAGCATGCCGAAGGCGGCGCCGATAGCGAGGGCCATGAAGATATCTTTGAGCCTCTTCTCGAGCTTGTGCATCGGCATGCCGACGCGAAGCAGAAGAGCGCCCTTGGGGGTCATGATTTTCTTGGCCGAATAGAGGGTCTCTCGCTTGGAATTGGGGGAGACGCGCTTGGCCAGTCCTCCGCCGAGAACCTTGGCCTGTTTAAGCTCCGGCCGACCGCGCTGGCTTTCGGCGATCTGAATCTCATTCACGTCCGATTCGAGAAGTAGATTCTCGTTTTCGTCGAGAACTGTCAGGCGCGTCTTGGCTTCGTTGGCGATAGCGATGATTTTCTTGATCGTCTCCGGCTCACGCCAGCTCACTCCGTCTTCAAAATAAGGGCCAAAGATGACCAACTTTTCCTGAAGGCTGTCGGTGGCTGTCGATTCTATGAATTGCTGCGATTGGATGATCAGGAGGTAGGAGACGACGAACGTGGTGAAACAGATGATCACCACGAACGAGAGAAAGTTCTTCCAGAAGAACTTTGAACGCATCATTGAAGTTCCCTGAACTTGTAGCCGAGGCCACGGACGGTTTCGATGAGCTCACGCGATTCCCCAAGCTTTTTGCGAATGGAGCGCACATGCACATCGATATTGCGGTCGATCAAAACACCTTCGCCACCGGTCACGGCATCGAGCAGACGATCGCGGGAGAGAACGATGCCAGGACGCGAGACAAGGGCATCGAAGAGGCGGAATTCAGCCAATGTCATAGGAACCTGCGTGCCGCAGACCTTGATGTGGAAGCGGGCCCGGTCGATCTCGACATCGCCCTGACGCAAGACATCAACATCTTCGGGGGCCGTAACTGCTGAGGCAGGGGCTGCCACAGGCGTTGGAAAGCTGCGAAGACGGGTATAGACCCGCGCAATGAGTTCCTTCAATCCGAAAGGCTTCGTGATGTAATCGTCGGCTCCGACACCGAGACCGAAGACGATGTCGGTTTCTTCCGATTTCGCAGTCAGCATGATGACGGGAATGTTGCGTTTTTCAGGTGTCTCGCGGATGCGCTTGCAGACTTCGATACCGTTGAGTCTCGGCATCATGAGGTCGAGGATGATGAGATCCACATCGTTTTGCAGGGCGGCATCGAGCCCGTCCTGGCCGTTGTTGCAAAGGATGACTTCAAAGCCTTCGCGTTTAAGATTGTAACCGATGAGTTCGCGGATATCGGGATCGTCTTCAATCACCAAAATATGCTGCACGCTTAGGCTCCCCTCGGGTTGGATTCGCCTGACTTATAGGTGAGTTTCCGGGGAAAAGCAAAGCCAATGGAGAGTCTTTGGGTCAAGGCTTCGCCCAAAACGCATTTTAGGAGGTATCTCTATGATATTTCTAATGATTTTTTCGGTAAATTTTGTGTTAAGACTTCGAGGATGTGCGGAAAAGATTCGCCCTTTTGCCATTGGATGGACAAGGGGATGAGATAAACCGGTTGGTCCAGGAGATCGAAGTATTGTTTCTCGCGCCAATAGTCTTTTTCTGTCGTGAGAAGGCCATCCGATGAATCGAGGCAGACTTGGAGGGACTTATGATCGAAAAGTTCGTGGTCGGCTCCGGTCACGCGATGTTTTACGCTGAGATTAAAGCGGCGAATGCCTTCTTCGACCCGCTCGGGTTTGGCAACACCGAGAGCGAGGGTCCAGTCTTTGATATCCTGCCAACGCGGAAGACCTTCTTTGATCGGAGTCGGCTCACCGCTGATAAAGGTGACTGCGGAATGAGGGACCTTGTAAGGCCCGAGATTCGAGGCGAGTTGGCTTTCCGGAGTGCTGGCATCGGCGCGGGTAAAGATGATCCAATCGGCTTTCTTGAGGCTTCGTTTGCCTTCCCGAAGCAGACCGGCCGGGAGGCAGTGGCCGTTGTCAAAGGGGCGTTTGGCATCGAGTAATACGATATCGATATCGCGACGAATACGTTGATGTTGGAAACCGTCGTCGAGAATCCAATGCGAGGGATTGGGGAAATGTTCGAGGTAGCGCTTGGCTGCATTGTGACGATCGCTGCCGAGGATGATCGGCACATCGTGAAGGGCTGCCGCCTGCATACGGGCTTCGTCAGCCACGAAATTAAGGGTGTTCTGGGCTTGGAGGATAACCTTTTCCCCGAGGATGACGGCTGATTCTTTGGCCGATAAACCGCTCTTGTAGCCGCGGGTGAGGATCACAGGTGTTGCGCCCTGCGAACGGAGCAGACGGCAAAGTTCGAGTGTCATGGGGCTTTTGCCGGTGCCACCCGCTTCGATGTTGCCGATCGAGATGACTGTTCCCTGCAAAGGGAAGGAAGATAGAAAACCACGCTCGTACCAGTTGCGTCTTATCCTTGTCACGACGGAATAAAGCCAGGATAGCGGCCAAAGAAAAACGCGTAACCAGAAAGGTGGGTAGGTCATACGATCGTTATTCCTTTATCAGCCATGCGACTGAGGGCAGCGAGGCTGAGCTCGCAGATATAGAGCCGCTCGCGGTCCATGCGTTTCGGGTTTCTCTTGTAGGGAAGCTTGAGGGACTGAAGCTTTTTCATTTCAGGGCTTTTAAACCAAACGTCCCAGGCGCCCTCGGCATCGATCGGGCCTATGACGAGCTGGAGTTTGTGAGAGCCTTCGGCTTCGTAGAAGGGCTTGCCGGACCTGGTCGCCTGGGAAGGAAGTTGATCGATGATCGTCAGCTTGGTTTTGGAGTCTGGCGACCAACGCTGACCGATGCGATGGCCGATAGCACCGAGAGATGCCTGGTCATCGATGATGACCTCAGCAAAATTGTCGAACTGAGACAGGAGATTGTCGAGGACATCCTCGTCGCCTCTGCTGACGACCCAGCGATGAATGGCAGCATCGATCCTGTCGATCGTATGTTGCTCCCGCACGCGCTGGCTCTTCTTGCACCAGATCTTGATTTCGACGTAGGGCAGGTGCGGACGATATCCGGCTATTAAACTTGAGTCTTGGATAAGCTCCTGGACCATCTCGCCGAGTTTGGATTCGCTCAACCCCAGGCACTGCCAACGGATGAGCTCCACCTCGTCCGCTTCGGCCGTGTTTTGAGAAAGTTCGGCCGCGATATGGTCCTGCCAGATGGCTTTGATCTCTTCGGGAGGGCCAGGCAGGACGAAGAGAGTGACGCCCTTGGACTCGACGCGGAAACCGTGCGCAGTACCCTTACGATTGGTCAGGATACGGGCGCCTTTGGGAAAATAACACTGTTGGCGATTGCTCTCGGGGGCGGACGCGACACCGAGGCTTACAAATCGGTCGAGAACGTGTTGCCAGGAGGCTTCATCAAAAACGAGGGGCGAATCGACCCATTGACTGATGATATTGCGCGTAAAGTCATCCGAGGTCGGCCCGAGGCCGCCCGTGACGACGATGGTTTTGGACTTCTTTTGAAGAAAGCTGAGGGCATCGAGCATATCGTCCTTGAGGTCGGCGACGGTGATATGCCAGGCCACATTCATGCGGAGATTCGTCAGTTCATTCGCGATCCAACCGCTATTGGTATTGATGATCTGACCGGAACTGACCTCGGTGCCAATGGTCAGGATGCTAGCCTGCAAAGTGTTGATCATCGTACTTATCCTCCATGAATCAAAAGCATACGCCTCCTGGACATTACGGTAAACATTTTTTGCCTAGAGGAATAGGGGATTTAGTCCGACTCTTGGCGGTCTAGGAAAAAATTGCCAAGCGTATTAACGAAGAATGAAACTGTGTCGAAGCGTGCGAAACGTCTAAGCAATCCTTAAAAACTTGAAAGGGTAAGGCTTGTAACGCGCGCCAAAGCTGTGACGGGCCTTACTTTTTGACACTGCGACCCATAGAATGGATTAAAGACAAAAGAAGTTTTAAGGAGCCTCTGCCTATGGCGACTAATAAGTATTCCGGCGCGCAAAAAGCAGCGATACTCTTGCTTTCCTTCGGTGAGGAGATCTCAGCCGAGATTTTCAAAAACATGACCGAATTCGAAATCAAACGAATCGGTACTGCGATGAGCCGCCTGGGTCGCCTTGAACAAGAGATCATCGATGAAGTGATGATGGAGTTCTACGGAATCCTTCAGCAGAATAAAAAGTTCTTTTATGGTGGCAACGACTTCACCATGAAAGTCATCGGCAGCGCTTTCAAGAGCGGTGAAGCGGATGACCTAATCGAACAATTATCCCTAGGCTCCTCGGCGAACCTCGATGCCCTCGAGTTGATCGACCCAAGGACCCTCACCAACTTTATCCGCAACGAGCATCCGCAGACCATCGCGCTGATCCTCGCTCACCTTGATCCAGGCAAGTGCGGTGAGGTCATGAAGCTTCTCCCCGAGGCCCTTCACACCGAGATCATCCTGCGTATTGCCAACCTCGATGCGGTTGCACCCGAGATCATCGATGAGGTCGATGATGTCCTGAGAAATGAAATTCAGGCTTTGGGTTCCATATCGAGTCAGAAAATTGGTGGCGTTGAGCCGATCGCAGAGATGCTCAACCTTATCGATAAGGCGACCGAGGAGCAGATTCTCGACAACCTCGAGGAACGCGATCCGGAGCTTGCCGAGCAGATCCGTCAGCTCATGTTTGTCTTTGACGACTTGGCGAAGATCGATGACAAGGGTATTCAGGAGATTATCAAGAGCGTGAAGTCCGAGCAGTGGATGATCGCTTTGAAAACGGCTTCGGAAGCTGTCGGCGAATTGGTCTTTAGGAACATGTCCGAGCGGGCGGCGAAGATGCTGAAAGAAGATATGGAAGCGATGTCGGCGGTTAAGCTGTCGGATGTTGAATCGATTCAGTATGAGATCGTGCAGATTGCCAGGAAGCTGGAAGCGGAAGGTAAGATCATCATTGCGAGTGGTGGTGAGAGTGCCTACGTTTGACCTGAGCGGAAGGATGGAGACTCCAAACTCATTACCAATTTCCACCTCCTAATTTCCAGTCACTTAAAATTCAAGAGGGAAGCCATCAGGCTTCCCTCTTTCATTCTCATACCCAGCAGGTAAAACGGACTGCCTAACTTCGCGACAAAAAAGACAGATATTGTTGGGCTTGTCGCGATACAAGTCAGTCAGACATAACGCATTTGATTTCCCAACCGTAAAGCTGTACAAGTCAGAATCAGATCTTTATCGTCCGAATATGGTAAACGCATGAAATTCAATGGTCCCCTAGAATCATCAGTCGCGTTACGTGTTGAAGCGTGCAACATCATTTTGCACGACGAGAAACGTCTCCAAACTTTGCAGAAAACAGGATTGATGGACACGGCGAATGAGGAAGCTTTCGATCGCTTGGCCTTTCTCGCGGCTAAATTCCTGAAAGTACCCTTAACAATAATTTCTCTAGTCAGTGATAAAAAACAGTTTTTTAAAGCTGGTTTTGGCCTGCCATCCCCTTACGATTCGATCCGCGAAATTCCCATTGAAGACTCCATCTGCCGCTACACGCTGCAGAATAAGGAAATTATTGCAGCCGATGCGAGGAAGGACGAGCTGCTTAAATTTCATCCCACGGTAGAGCCTTGGGGTATTGGATCTTTCATATCGGTACCCATGAGGACTCACGATGGGCATGTCCTCGGCGCTTTTTGTGCTGTTGATGACAAAGTTAAACAATGGTCGGACGATGACATCCTGCTCCTTCGGGAATTGACGGCATCGGTCATGACGCAGATTCATCTTCGCTTGAAGATAAATGATCTCGAGGAAGAAAAGATCCTTCGCGAGAAGTTTGTGACAGCTCTTTCGCATGATCTCAGGAATCCGCTCAGCGTTGCGAAAATGGGCGCGGAAATCCTCGGTGACAGCGATACTTCAGACGAGGAGAGAGCTTCGATCTCAAAGGTTATCTGTGAGAATGTCGATCGGGCCGATAAGATGATTCAGGATCTTCTCACGGCGAGTCGAGTCAAGGCGGGTGAAAACATTCCTCTCAACAGAGAATTCGGTGATATGGTTCAAAACATCAGTTCGACGGTTGAATCGCTCAAAAATGTACACAAGAAAGACTTTCAATTCGAGACCAGCGATCAAATCGATGGAATGTGGGATGCCGACCGGATCAGGCGCATTGTAGAAAATCTTGCTGGCAATGCGGTTAAGTATGGGAGCAAAGAGGGTGCCGTCACCATCACTCTCAAAGCTGTCGGTAGTATGGTCTGCCTGTCCGTCCATAACCTTGGGAACCCCATTCCGGAGATTGAAATGCTGAACCTATTTAATTTATTTGAACGTTCGCCTTCCGCCCAACAGGGCGATCAAAAAGGTTGGGGTGTTGGCTTGAGTGTTGTGCATGCATTAGTCGAAGACTTAGGGGGGGGTATTGAGGTCGTGAGCAATGAAAGAGAAGGGACGACGTTTACGGTCATGCTTCCTTTCCAGTAGAATTGGATACATACATCTCGTTCGAACTCGTGACTTATTTATCAGTCATTCGGCCTAACTAAAATCTTTAATCCTCCGACTTAATGAGGGGGGATCATATGAAAGCACTGCAACCCACTGTACTTCTAGTTGATGATAACTTCATAAATCGGAAGGTGTCGGAGCAGATCCTGATACTTTCCGGATGCCTGGTTCACGCCTGTGATTCCGGGGCTGAAGCGATCAATCACATCAGAGTAAGGACCTACGATTTTGTGTTTATGGATTGCATGATGCCTCAGATGGATGGTTATGAGGCAACAGTGGAAATTAGGCTGCAGGCCAATTTCAAGAGAATACCGATCGTCGCGCTTTCTTCATTGAATGATGAGGCCCATCATAACAAATGTTTTGTATCGGGGATGAGTGACGTCGTGATTAAGCCTTTGACGATGGAAATGGTCGAAGGGATTTTGAGTAAGTATGCAAAGGTCTCTTAGTCACAAAACGGGAAGACCTTGAGATGGAAACGCTTAAAAAAGGAGCCACCTGGCTCCATTTTCTTATCAATCGTACCGCAGAGCCTCTATCGGATGCAGCAGCGAAGCCTTCCGCGCCGGATAGATCCCGAAAATCATCCCGACCCCACTTGAGAAAACGATCGACAGGACCACTGAACTCAGTGAGATCTGGGCCGGCCAATTTGCATAATAGGTAAGCCCGGTTGTGACAATCCAGGCCAACGCCAAGCCACAGACACCGCCGAGCATCGACACCACGATCGATTCAACCAGAAACTGAATCAGGATGTCACCGCGAGTTGCACCCACAGCCTTCCTCAAACCAATTTCTCGCGTTCTCTCCGTTACCGATACCAGCATGATATTCATAATCCCAATTCCGCCCACGACCAGTGAGATCGAAGCGATCGCTGAGAGGAGCAGGCTCATGATCTTCGTGCTCGACGACAGAGCATCCTGAATCTCCGCCATGTTGCGAACCTGGTAGGCATCCTCCTGCTGAGCCTCAGGTACGCGTCTTCGCGTATTGATCCTTTGCAGAATCTGATCCTGAGCCGTCGACGTAAACTGAGGCCCGGAAACCTCGATCTCGATCGTGTCGACGTTCTCTTTGCCGAGGAGGCGATACATCGCGGCATTCAACGGGACGATGACGATATCGTCCTGATCCCGAAATCCGTTCGCACCCTTTGTCGGCAAAACGCCGATGACCTGAAAATTGATTTTGTTGATCTTGATCATATTTCCGATTGGGCTTTTGCCGTCGAAAAGCTCACGGACCAGGGTCATACCGATAACGGCCACTCTTGAACGCGAGAGATTCTCATCGTCAGTAAAGAAGCGGCCCGCCTGCGGAACTGAAGCATGCATCGTCGCATATCCCGGATTGGTCCCGAGGATCTGTGTGCTCCAATTCTTGTTCTCAAAGGTGATTTGGCCGCGGCCGTTCACAGTGGAGACGACATTATTTATGTTGGCAATATTGTTTTTGAGGTCGGCTGCATCCTCTTGCGCGAGCTTAGAAGTTGCACCGGCATCCGATCGCACACCGCTCGAAGAGCGGGTGGCGCCCGGCCTCAGGATAAGCAGGTTGGAGCCCAAAGAGCTCAATTCCTTTTGCATGGCGGCTTGGGCTCCGGCTCCAATGGCAAGCATCGCTACGACCGCCGCGACCCCGATCAGAATACCGAGAACAGAAAGAGCGGTTCGCACCTTATTTGCAGCCAGAGTCTTGATGCCCTGGGCAAAGTGCTGAACGACATTCGCCAAAGGTATTTGGCTTAACTTCGACTCCGCAGCCTGTTTTTCTAGAGCATTTTGCTTAAAAGGGAGACGGCGTTCATCGGATTGCACGACACCGTCGCGCATACGAATGAGACGTTTCGCCTGCTGCCCCACTTCTTCTTCATGCGTGACGATAACGATCGTGATGCCCTGGTCATTGAGATCATGGAGGATTCCGATGATTTCTTTTTCGCTTTGAGAATCGAGGTTACCCGTCGGTTCATCGGCGAGGATCATGAGGGGATTATTGACGAGCGCCCGAGCGATTGCAACCCTTTGCTGCTGACCGCCGGAGAGTTCGCTGGGCCTATGATGCGAGCGCGTGCCAAGGCCGACCTTTTCAAGGAGGCTCTGGGACTTCTCGAGGTCAAGGCGCTTTTCGCTGTAGAGCAGGGGAAGAGCGACGTTCTCTGAAGCATCCATCCGCGGCAGGAGGTTGAACTGCTGAAAGATAAAACCGATCACGTCGCGACGAAAGACTGCCAATTCATCTTCGCTCATCTGCGAGACTTCGTGGCCTTTAACCTTATAGCTGCCTTCCGTAGGTGCATCGAGGAGACCCAGGATGTGCATCAGCGTGGATTTACCGGAACCGGAGGGTCCCATGATCGCCACGAAATCGCCTTGCTCAATGGTCAGGTTTACGCCTTTGAGAGCGTTTACGGTGACATCGCCCATCTGGTAGCGTTTATGCAGGTCTTTGATCTCGAGCATGATTATTTTCCTCGGCCGCTGCCGCCAGAACCTGGTTTACGACCGCCCATCGGCATGAAGGGATTGCTGGCTTTCGCATCGGGGGAAGCGAGCGCGATGTCGGAGATCAACACAGTTTCGCCTTCAGCAAGGCCTTCGGTGACTTCCGTGCGTTTGCCATCGGTCAGGCCGATTTTAATCGTCTTTTGCTTGGGGGGAAGCTTGGGGTCCGCTGGTTTAGTGAGTACAAAGGTCTTGCCGTTTTCGCTGCGAATCGCTTCGGTGCTGAGCAAGAGTACGTTTTCGCGCGATTCAGCATAAAAGGTCACGTTTGCCGTCATGCCCGAACGCATGAAATCAGGCGTTTTGATTGGGACGACATCCGTGGTGTAAGTCGTTACATTGCTCGTGGTCACGGCTTCAAAAGCCAGCTTGTCCACGCGCCCTTCGACGCGTTCGGTGGCATAGGCATCAAGAATAATCTTCGCTCTCTGACCAATTTTGATCTGAGCCAGATCGGTTTCGTCGACCTTGGCTTTTACCGTCAATCGATCGGAGAGTACAAAGACTGCTTCGGTATTGGTAAAGGTTTGGCCCGGCTCAACATTGCGGAGAATGACCATGCCTTCGATCGGAGCAAGGATCGGTGTGGGACGGTACATTTCCTCCCAGCGCTTCAATTCATTAGGACCTTTGGCTCGGGCCGAATCAAGAAGAGCGGCGCGTTCCGTCGAACTCATCCAGGCCATGATTTGACCTTTTTTAACCTTGGCACCTTCGTCGATCAAGACCTGTTCGACGCGACCCGCTATCGGCGGTTTGATTTCGAGGCGGTTCTGCGGAAGAACTTCCCCCGTTGCCAACACAGTCCGATCGAGGGTGCCGCGTTCAACGATTTCTTCGCGATAAATAGGCTCAGCCGCTGCCGCTTTCTTTTTGGACCAATACTTCCAGCCTCCGAAGCCAGCGCCGGCGAGGACGATGATCAGGATCAAAGGCTTCACGAAATTCTTCTTTTTGCTCTTGCTCACTTTATGCTCCCAGTTCCCAAACCATTTTCCCAAGCAGCTTCGGCAATCACATAATCACGTTGGCTCTGAATATGAGCCTGCTGACGATTGATCAGGTCGGTTTCGATCAAATCCCAGTCATCGAAGGATAACAGACCATTGTTGTAGCGTCCCCGCCCAATCTCGGCTCGCATTTGCGAAGCTTTGAGGAAACTTTGGGCCACCTGCAGGCTCTTCTGCGCTTCGATGAGCGAACTCAAATAGGTATTGAGGTTAAGAACGAGCTGGCGATCCAAGTCCTCGCGGCTCGTACCGGCCGCGCTGCGATTGGATATCGCGCTTTGGGTCGAGTAGTAATCCCGACCTCCATTGAAGATCGGTATGCTCAGCACCACGCCGACCGACCAGCTGTCATCGCGCGGGAAGAAAACATTGTCCTGTCGACCATACGATCCTGAAACACCCAGAGTTGGGAAGTAGCCGGCCTTGGCGAGCGTGATGCCGGATTCAGCCGATTTCTCGCGAAGAACAGCTTGCACCCTCTGCGGTGTGCTGAGGGCGATCATTTGAAAATTCGGGTTTCGCGGGATGGGTGTCGTCGGGATCGCTTCGCTAACGGTTAAGATCTCGTTTTCATCGCGACCGAGCGCTCGCGCAAGTTGCGCGTTTGCCACTTTGATGCTGTTTTGCGCCTGGATTATGCTCAGGTCAGCCTGATCGAGATAAGCCTGCGAGAGAAGAACGGAGCCTTTGTTTTCGGAGCCGTTATCGAATCGGAGATCGACGAGATTGAGGTTCGATTTACGACGGCCGCGAATACTTTCCTGGAGGCGGATCGCGCGCTGGGCATAAACAAGCCGGGCGTAGCCAGTTTTGAGGTCATAGGACGTTTGAGCCTTGGTGATTTGCAGGCTCTTCTCAGCGATCGATGCGGTGGCATCGCTTTGATCCACGCGGGCCTGATCCGCCCAGCCATTAAAAATGTTCTGACTGACCTGTACGGAAGCGTTATAACTGTCTTCGGTCTGAGAGTTGGGAAGCGCTATATTCTTGCCATAGTTGGCCGAAAAACTGGCTGAGACTTGGGGGAGGAAGGCGCTCTTGGTGGCGCTGATCTGGCTAGAGCTGGCCTGCCAGGACTGGTAAGCGGACTTCACTGCGGCGTTATTCTGAGAAGCCTCGTTCACGCACTGCTCCCAAGTGAGAGTCTTGGCATTAAGCTCGAAGCTTAGAAAAGCTGTAAGGAATAGAAAAAGACTGGAATAAATTCCTGTTATGCGCATCGCTTGGCCTCAAGGAGATTTACTTTTTACTCCCCGACTATAGCAAACCCGATATGAGGCCGCGATTAAATTGCGGATCAGAATTGTGGCAGCCCTGTTACAAAAAACCCGCGAAGTCTCTCTGGACTCGCGGGTTTTGATTTTGGGCTGGAATCAAGACTCCCAGAGTCCCTGATGGTGCTTGAGGAGTTCGTGAAAAGTTCCGGCCGCTATCGCAGCGCGAATTTCGCGAATCAGTTCGAGATAATAAGTGAGGTTATGAAGGGTCAGAAGTCTCTGGCCTGTATATTCCTTAGCCATGAAGAGGTGGCGAAGGTAGGACAAGGAGAAGTTCTGACATGTATAACATTTGCAGTTTTCGTCGAGCGGGCCTTTATCCAGGCGATAACGTGTGTTCTTGATATTCACACGACCTTTGGAGGTGAAGAGAGTTCCGTTGCGGCCGTTACGGGTCGGCATCACGCAGTCGAACATATCGACGCCGACGGCGATCGATTCGATGAGATCGAGAGGTGTTCCCACGCCCATGAGGTAGCGCGGCTTATCCTGAGGCAGACGATCACAGCAATGCTTCGTGATACGGCGCATATCCGGTTTGGATTCTCCAACGGACAGTCCACCAATGCTGTAGCCCTCGAAGTTCATCGCGGTGAGGGATTCGATGCTTTCGGTGCGAAGATCTTCGAACATACAGCCCTGAACGATACCGAACTGAGCAAGTTCTGTGCGGGTACGGGCGGCGCGTGAGCGAGCGGCCCAACGCATCGAGCGGCGCATCGAACGACGGGCTTCTTCGTATGTAGCCGTACCGGCCGTACATTCGTCGAGAACCATATGGATGTCAGCGCCGAGGGTCTCTTGGATTTCAACCGCGAGCTCGGGCGTGAGATGGATTTTTTTGCCATCCAGATGACTTTGGAAATGGGCGCCGGTCTCGTCGATCTTGCGTTGGTTCGCGAGACTGAAAATTTGGAAGCCACCGCTATCGGTGAGGATGGGTTTGTCCCAGTTCACGAAGCCATGGAGACCGCCAAACTCGCGGATAACTTCGAGTCCGGGACGGATGTAGAGGTGATAGGTGTTGCCGAGGATGATTTCGGCGCCCATGCCGTGGAGATCTTCGGGAACCATGGTTTTGACAGAACCTACGGTGCCGACCGGCATGAATATAGGGGTTTGCACGTCGCCATGAGCAAGTTTGAGAGTGCCGAGGCGTGCTTGGGTGTGTTCGTCGGTTTTGTGGAGCGTAAACATACGTCTTGTCCTGGATATCTTGCTGATTTAGCGTATAACGGCGTCAACTGACCCCAGTGAATACCCTAACACCAGTATTATATCAAGGAGCGGTCGCAAATAAGCGATTTCCTCGGTTGTTCGTCGTGGACCAATCCTCATTTACGGGTACGTAAAATCCGGTTGGTTCACTTCCTCACGCCTTGATCTCCCTCATTTGCAATCGCTCCCGATCATGCCTAAACTATCGATTTTCCTAGGCCCGAGAGTATCAAGTCGACGACGACATTTGCCGACTGGGCATTGATGTCATTCACCGGATTGAGTTCGACCAGATCCATGCCCACAAGTTTCTTGGTTTCATAAATCATTTCAAGGCAAAGATGAGCTTCGCGCAAGGTCAGTCCACCGCTGACGGGGGTGCTGACGCCGGGGGCATAGCGCGGATCGATACCGTCGATATCGAAGGAGGCATGAATACCCGATGTGCCGTTCGAAGCGTGTTCGATCGCTTCGCGCATGACGGAAAACATGCCTTTTTCATCGATGTCGCGCATGGTGAAAAACTTGATTCCGCTTTCGCGCAGGATTCTTTTTTCTTCGACATCGATGTTGCGGATGCCGATGAGCGCAGTGTTTTGCGGCCGCAATTTTTTGCTCGTTATGGAGGTGAGTTCGTCGTGTCCGAGGCCGAGAAGGACCGCCAAGGGCATCCCGTGAATGTTGCCTGAAGGAGAGCTCGTCGGTGTGTTGACATCCGCATGAGCATCGATCCAGATGAGGCCTAATTCCTGCTTCTTTTTCTCGAAATGGCGGAGGATTCCACTGATGCTGCCGATGGCAACACTGTGATCACCGCCAAGCGTGATCGGGATATTGCCGCGATCCATAATGCCTTCGGTAATGGTCGCGAGATTCTTGCAAATCTCCCGGATCGGGCCGAGGTAACATTCTTTTTTCACTTCGTCCATGAGCGATTCGCGAATCGGCACGTGGAGATCACCCAGATCCACCACCTTAAAACCCTGTTGCTCAATTTTCGACTTGAGATGGGCGATGCGGATGGATGCCGGTCCCATATTGGAACCGCGTATATTGGCCCCGAGATCGGATGGAGCTCCAATGATCTCGATTGTTCGCTGTCTGTCCATAAATAGCCTCAAAAAATGCAAAGATTGCGTTCGTCTTCTATCTTGATGGAGGCGAGGCTGAAGGTCAATGTGGGGATTGTTTTTTGAGAGAACACGGGGGGATAATTGGGTGAAAGCGTTCTGGGGTTCCCTAAAGCTCCTGCGATCCAGGAGGCGGGAGCAGAGAGCTCCCGCCTTTATGACGGATTCACACAGTAGGGTAAAAAGCTTTCAAGAACCGGAACAAGATACCTAAGAATCTTAGAGATTCTGAAGGAGAGCTTGAGCTGTTTGTGGCAATTGGTTCGCTTGAGCCAAGACCGAAGTACCTGCAGACTTGAGGATGTTTGCAGAGGTGTATTTTGCGGTCTCTTCGGCGAAGTCTGTATCCATGATACGGCTGTTCGCGGAGCTCAAGTTCTCGGTTGCTGTTGACAAGTTGTCGATTGTGCTACCGAATCGGTTCTGAATCGCACCCAGATAAGAGCGGTAGTCAGAGACTTTTACGATCGCTGCATCGAGTTGGTTGATCGATGTTTGAGCTGAAGCCTTGGTGTTAACTCGTGTGCCTTCTTCCGCGCGGCCGATTCCTAGAGAACCTTCGCCGTCTGTGTATGCATTGAGTTTACCAAGGTCGATTTTGATGATGTTGACTTGGTTACGGTTGTCGACAGAGTCGACGCCTCCGCCGCCGAAGTAGTCTTTACCGACTTGAACTTCAAGTGGGAAAGTTCCTTCTTGGTTCGCGATTTCGTCTGGAAGCTTCGTGTCACCGACGATCAATCGTGTGCCGTTGTATTCAGTCGCTGTAGCGATACGGTCGATTTCGTCTTTTAGAGCGACGAATTCTTTATCGAGGAAACCGCGTTCTGTTTCACCGATCGTATCACTCGCGCCTTGTACTGCGAGTTCACGAAGGCGTGTAAGCATGTTGGTGGTTTCTTCAAGTCCACCTTCTGCTGTTTGGACGAGGGATACACCGTCTTGTGCGTTTCGTTTAGCCTGGTTGAGTGACCGAACATCGGAGCTCAAGTTGCTTGAAATCGCAAGACCGGCTGCATCGTCTGCCGCTTTGTTGATTCGCTTGCCTGAAGATAATTTAGCAGCCGAATCTTCAACGTTCTGTACCGATTTTCCCAAGCGGCGTTGCGCGTTGAGAGATGCGGTATTGGTTCTGATCCTTAAACCCATACAGTTAACTCCTGTCATATGTTCGAGTCACATCGTGCAACCCAGTAACCATTCTTTCGTCCCGGCAGGAAAAGAATTTAGCCTAGGGGTACAAGTTCGACCCTAAAGCATTGTAATATTGGAGATTAATTTTTATACCTGGGGTGAGAATTGCCCACCTACGGACTTTCGGGAATGATTGGGTTGTTGAACTCAGCGGACAGTTGGGCTTTGGGGACAGGGAAGAAAGCCCCTGGTGCGGGGGCCTCATGCTATACAATAGGAGCGTTGTTAGAACCGACAGGTCACTGGATGCGTTGTTGCACAAGATACTGGACGAATTTCCGCATGAAGTCCTGGCCCGGAGCAAAGGGCTCACGCTCTTCGGAGTCCAATGGGATGGTGGAGTTCTGAATAAACTCCGGGCCCGCCTCTGGGTGCGATTGTATGCCCCACACGGGCAATTGTTTGTGTTTGATCAGTTCATGCTCACAGACGGGACTCGATCCACAAGTTTCGAAGCTCTCCGGCAGCGAAGTGATAAGCTCCCGATGCGATACAATATAACGACCATTTTTGCCGGTCCAAAATCCATTTTTTGAAAAATTAACAGTTCGCAGGCCTTTGAACTTTTCCTGGCTCTCTGTCGCAAAACCAATTGTGCCTCCAAAGAGATGGGCCATGAGTTGATGACCATAGCAAATGCCGAGGATGGGGAGGCCCTGCTCGATTTCGTGCTTGATCCAGAGGTGAAGCTCCTCCTGCCAGGGGAGCTGATCGTAGACTGAAGCGGAGGACCCAAAGATGATGAGGGCGTCCGGCTTCTGCACCAGAAACTGCAGTGAGCTCATGCCAAAAAGAGCCGGTAGGTGGTAGCTCAAGCGGACTTCAGGACACCCAAGCACCAGACGGTTGTAGTTATCTAATTCCGGGACACGACAACCTGGATCTATTACGGCGATGTGGAGAGGGCGAAGAAGGCTACTCACGGCATATATTCCTTTCGAAAATAGCAATCTGGAAGTATTTCACGTCTAAGGGCGCTGTGCAATTTGCTTTGGCCTTCGCTGCTTTCTTATGGCAATATCGCATACAGACGGCGTTTGGACCTGGGTCCTTTTTCCAGCCAACTTTTTGGTCGACGCTCTTTATAAAGTGAGTAAACGATGATCGAACATATACGCGCTAGCTTTCGTGAAGCTCAACAAGCCCTCGAAGGCCTCATTGCCAACGAAGACGCCCACAGGAAAATGCTCGAAGCCACTCAGCTCTTCGCCACCTGTTTCCGGGCGCGGGGACATGTCTATTCCTGCGGCAACGGCGGATCGATGTGTGATGCGACTCATTTCGCGGAGGAACTCTCAGGCCGCTACCGTGAGAATCGCCCCGCCCTCGGCGCGATCTCCATGGGCGATGGCGCGCATCTCACCTGCGTGGGCAACGACTACGGCTTCGATTACGTGTTCTCGCGTTTTGTGGAAGCCCAGGGTCGTCCGGGGGATGTGCTCCTTGGTATCTCGACCAGCGGTAAATCGGCAAATGTCATCAAAGCTGTGCAAGCGGCGAAAGCGATTGGCATGAAGGTCATCACGCTTACCGGCAAGCCTGATAGCGAACTGGGCAAGCTTGCCGATGTCGATATCTGTACGCCTGCGGGCCGTTATGCGGATCGCGTTCAAGAGCTGCACATCAAGGTGATTCACACGCTTATCGAGCTTATCGAAAGAGAAATGTTTGGCAGCGAGTATAAAGCATAAGCTCGCAGGAGCTTGGTATTGTCTGAGGTCACGCTTTGATCAACGGGTGGGTGGTATGACTCTCTTCGATAAAATTTTGAATAAAGAAATTCCGGCGAACATCGCCTTTGAAGACGAAACGGTTCTAGCCTTTCACGATATTTCTCCTCAGGCTCCCACGCACGTTTTAGTGATACCCAAACATAAGTGGATGCGATTCGCTGATTTTGCCAGTGCAGATCCAACCCAAATCGGTGATTATATTAAGGCGGTAGCTCGCGTAGCCAAAGAGCTCGGTCTCGAGGAAAATGGTTATCGGGTCGTCTTCAATAACGGTCGCGATGGGCAGCAAACAGTTGATTACATCCATGCCCACATCCTGGGCGGACGTCGACTGTCATGGCCTCCAGGATAATCATGGATTTGAAACAGACGCTCAAACTCAGTCCCAATCTCTTTACGCCTCTGAGCCGGACGCCTTGGGGCGGCTTCGACATCGCACGCCGCTACAAGCAAAATTGGGTCAAAGATCCAAAGAGCACAGCGATTGGAGAATCGTGGGAAGTTTCGTGCGACCCAGCTTTCCCATCCAAGGTTGTGGGGACTGAGACGACACTGATTGATCTCGTGATGGCAGAGCCTGAACGTATGCTTTCGCCGGCCTATGTGAAGGCTTATGGTGCAACTTGCGAAATCCTTTTGAAGCTCGTAAATGCGGCTCAGCCTCTCTCCCTTCAAGTGCATCCCACAGATGAGGATCCTTCTCTAAAACCTTACGAATGTGGCAAGCCGGAGTCGTGGTTAGTGCTTGATGCGGAGCCGGGCTCAGGACTCTACCTTGGCTTCAGTCAATCCATTACAAGCGAAGAACTCGGCAAACTCCTGCACGCCGATCAGGATATCAAATCTTATTTGCAATTCGTTCCTGTGAAGGAAGGTGACTATTTTGAAATCCAACCGGGTGTCATTCACGCTATAGGTGCGGGTATCACTCTTCTGGAGCCGCAGAGAATTCGAACAGGTAAGGCCGGAAAGACTTACCGTTTCTGGGATTGGTCACGTCGCTATAACGCGGATGGTGACTTGGATCTGAAGAATGGCAAGGCTCGCGAGCTGCATATCGAAGAAGGTCTGCGTCTTATTGATCCGGCTAAACAGCTTGGACTTCCTTACGTAGCGAGTTTAAGACGGAAGGCCAAAACGCAAAAGCTTTCGCCTCTCATCGAAGTGCTGAGCTACCCCGCAAATGATAATTATCAGTTGCACCGCATCCAAATGAAGGCGGGAGGGAAACTTCTTTTATCCGCAGATTCAGGATTTTTAACTTGGATTTGTCTGGATGGCGAAGCGCATTGGAACAAAAATCTCAAAGTTTCTCGGGGGGAACCTGGTTTCGTGCCCTTCGAAGCTCTGCCTTTGCTCATCGACTCCACAAAAAATTTTGATCTCGCTGTGGTCGTCCCAGCCTCGTGTCACTTACGTATGACAAAAATTTGATAGTTTGGATTTTTGAGAATTCGCTAGCTGTTAGATAATAATTGGGATGACGAAGTCGAGAGGAATGCAAGGGGAAGGAGAAGGAGAAGGGGAAGAAAAGTTAGGGTGCCTTGTTCGCTAGAACAAAGACCCCCCTCTTCTCATCGAAGCTTATTTAACTGCTTCTTTGAGTTCTTTGCCTGGACGGAAAACTGGAACTTTACGCGCTGGGATTTGGATTTCTTCGCCAGTTTGCGGGTTACGGCCCATACGAGCTTTACGCGCAGAAACCGAGAATGTTCCGAAACCAACGAGCTTCACGCCGTCTTTTTTCTTAACGTTCTTTGTGACGGTTTCGATAAATGCGTCCAAAGACTTCTCAGTATCAGATTTGGTAAGTCCCGTGACTTTTGTCATGGCTTCAACCAATTCGGCTTTGTTCATGGAAACCTCCAATCGAATCAAAAAAATTGAACTTGGGTACGCAGCTAAAGGTTTACAGGCTAAACGTTTGTTGTCAAGATTTACTAGCTCAGCATTCGTATTTTTTAATCTTCAAGTGGCAAATGACGTGAAAATTTGGGAATTCCCCATATTGGTTTTTTAGAATTTATCCATGAAATGGTTTCTTGTGACTTCGCAAGCCTAGTCGGGGAGCCACTTCGGTCGTCATCATTAGAGAGAACTATGAAGAACTTTATTTGCTTAGTCATGTATTTCTTCTTCAGCGCTACATTGATGGCGGAGCAATCCTTGCTCGATCGGTTGATTGTAGAGATAAACGGCAAGTCCTACAGCCAGAAGCAACTCGAGACTTATGAACTACTGCGTACGATAGCCATGGGTGAGGAACCGAGAAGCGGGTTACCCTCCTCTAAGAGTTGGACCGCGCAGGTCGAAGAGTTCAAAAATGAAATGATCGTGTATACCCAACTTGAAAATGACCAGCAAAAACTCGAGTCTTTTGCACCGGATTCAAAACGCGTGGCCTCGGCGGAGATGGCGTTGACGAATGCCCAGGGAAAGTTTCCCGAGCTCGATCGATTCATCCGGGGCCGACAACTTTCGGAAGCGGACATCAGTCGCATCTTCGCCATGCTCTTTCGTGTCGAGGGCTACACCCGAAGTCGACAGCAAATCACGGCGGCCAAAACTCAAGACGAAAATGCTTTTACGCGTCTCGATCCCGAGGCGGATTGGTTCCTTGCCCTTGCCAAAGCCACTTCCTACCGCTTCTATACCAAAGCCAAAGACTATGTGGCTCTAGTGCCCTATCGGAATTAGGAAAATGTTAAGATGTTGAGCAATCTATATTCCGGACGTGACAGCGAACAAAAAGCTCTCAGTCAGTTCTGTCAGAAATATTTGAAGGACTCCTTTTGGCCACTCGAAGAGTTTTTATTGTCTTTAAAAATTCCTCAAACCTTTCTCCTCTATCGCGTGCCGGAGGGTGAGGATTGGCAAGGCTTTGCCTTCGGTCGGGTTATCGGTGGCATCGCCGAACTTTTCTACATATATGTACGGGCCGATGCGCGCGGTAAAGGATTGGCTGCAAGTCTTCTGAAAGATTTTGAAAATTTTTCTTCAACAAAATTTAATTCGGATTCTGTTTATCTAGAAGTCCGGTTGTCGAACGTCTCCGCAATTCGTCTCTATGAACGGCAGGGATATGAGCGTATCCATTTGCGCAAACGCTACTATCAGGATGGAGAAGATGCTCTGATCTATTCAAGGGCATTAGTCGAGTCGGAGGCGGATCAATGAGAGAGAGTGAGTTTCATAAATTGCAATCGATCGTCTGGTTGCAGACCGGATTTCTGGGTGACATCGTTATTACAACGGCAGCATTTCGCTTTGTGCGGGAGCACTATCCCCATATCAAACAATATCTGATCACAACACCGATTGGGGCCGCGGCGCTCAAAGGTCACAGTGATCTCGATAAGACCCTGGTCTTTGATAAGCGCGCAAAAAGCCTGTGCTCGGAAGCGCGACGTCTCAAGAGAGAGCTTTCCGCTCTAAGTCTCGGCGCTGTCTGGATGCTGCAGACTCATAAAAGTTTTCGTTCGAGTTTTCTCTGTCGCCTTATCGGTCTTCCAACAGTCACATATTTTGAAACACAGTGTGGATTCCTGGCCACCAGGAGAGTCTTTCGGGTTGCGGTTCTGCATGAAGCGCAGCGGATCTTGCTGCTCCTCGAAGCGCTGGGTGTCGATCGTCAGGAGTTTCAGGCGAGTCGTCCTTTTCTTGAAGTTTATTCACAAGGAGCGATCGAAAGTCAGGTGAGAGCCTTTGCCTCAGGCAAGCCTCTGGTTGCTTTTGCTCCCGGCAGCGTATGGGGAACCAAGCGCTGGCCATCGGAGAACTATGGTGCACTGGCGAGGATTTTGCTTAAGAGCTGTGATGCGAATCTCTTGATCCTGGGCAGCAAAGATGAAATCCCAGCGGCTGAGATAGTGGAAAAGATGGCTGTGGATTTGGATGGGAATGTCGCTTCGGATGCGAAGCTTTCGGGGCAGCGGGTGCTCAATCTAGCAGGGAAGACCAATCTTGATGATCTCAGGGCTATTTTTCTGCAACTGAATCTTCTCGTGAGCAACGATAGCTCACCCCTTCACTATGCATCAGCTTTCCGGACTCCGACCCTGGCGATTTTTGGAGCGACGGTGCCCGCCTTGGGATTTGGTCCTTTGGCGCCAAGGGCGGCGATAGCTGAGATTGCTTTGGACTGTCGTCCTTGCAGCGCGCACGGCCCTCAAAGTTGTCCTCTGGGGCATTTTCGCTGCATGTTGGATCAAAGCCCGGGATCGGTCGCTGAACGGGTTTTTCAGCTAGCTCCTGAGCTTGTAAGGCGAATGGATTAGGCGAGACTAGGATTTGTTCTTGATCGCCAGGCAACGGTCTATGGTGTGCTGCCTGCTATAACCCCCGATAAGTTTGCCCTCGCTGATGTCCGCTAGGAATTGGGCGGCATAGTAGCATTGCATGCGGGTGTTGGGATGCAGGTATTCCCAGAACTTATAGCCCATCGGGTCCGAGCAAAATTCCTCTTTGCCGTAAAACCTGCCGCTCAATGAACCCACATAACAAGGGACATCAAGCTTCGAGAATCCGAACGCCTTTGGATCCTCGTAAGTGGCTTTGTTGATCTCGTAAGCGTGGTAGGTGACAAAGCTGAGGTCAGCATTGTCAGCGGCCAGCCTATCGATGAGTTTGTGAAGTTGATCATTGTGAAGGCGCGTGGCTTCGTAGAGAGTGGCATCCGACGCAGCCAGTCCGCCTTTCGGATTGCGATTGATGCCGCCCAGCTCTGGCATCGTACCGATTGCGAATTGCTTAAATCCCAGCTTTTGAACGGCTTTTATTCCCATTTCAATTTCTTGAATGCTCAAGGTAACACCTTGGCCTAGAACTTTGGGTTCTGGTCGACCTTTGCCATCCTCATATTCGGATCCGTTGCGCAAATAATTATTGGGGCCAATCCACATCGCGATCAGAGTCTTTTGTGGGTTTAATTCCCTGAGGCGACTTCCGCTGCTCTCGATCTGCTCAGGAAACGACTTCACTACGAAGCTCTCAGGAAAGTCACTAGGACGGGTGAGGGCTCCTCCGACTGCGTAATTGTCGACCGTCCATTGCAGAGAATTGCCAACATAGTCCGCCCACACCGGACCGTTTGAAAAGCGACCTTTGTAGAAAATTCTGTGGGGGAGAACAAAGCCGAAGGTGTTGCTTGAGAGATTGCCTGGATCGGACAGCGAATCGCCGAAGACCACGAGATGCTCGATGCCGGCGACCGATGGATTGGCGACTTCGCCCACGAGCCATTTTTCCTGGTCCTTGACGACGAGATTTTCGACAAGTTGTCCTTTGTAGACGCAACTTGATAACAAAATGAAAAGGGCGAGGTAGCGCATGCGTCAGCTCTTTCTGAGAAGATTCATGGGATTTGTCTATTGATCTTAAAAGGATCGTGATCGATCGCTATCTTGAGATTAGTCAAATCTTTTAACAATTGGATGCAACTAAAAGCCCGATTTCTGACTGGTATTTTTGCACCTTCAGGGATTTAGGATGAATCAGTCATTGCCGATGGGCTTTAAACGCTTGCCGTAAGGCTCCTGCCGAACGGTAGAGCTGACTCAACGGGTATGCGATCGCCTGTAAGGCTTCCGTCTATCGTTTCCTTAACCTTGTTTTGAGACAAATGCCGCAGCTCAAGACAATGGCTGACTTCACTTAACTCTATGCCGCGCGACGACAGGCCGACCAGGAGATGGAAAATCAAATCGGCGGATTCTTCGATGCACTCCTCCCTCGAGGCGCTGACCAAAGCCAGAGCCGTCTCAACGCCTTCCTCCCCCACTTTCTGCGCGACGCGCCGAAGACCGGAATTGAGGAGTTTGAGGGTGTAGGATGATTCGTCATTCTGTGCACGGCGCTGTTCAATGATCGATTCCAATTCACCTAGAAATCTCGTGGACGGATTGAAGAGAGTATCTTTAAAGCAGCTTGGATTCCCCAGATGACAGGTGGGGCCCGTGGCTTCGACCTGAAAGAGAAGAGTGTCCTGATCGCAATCGCTCGACCAGCTCTTGACCTTGAGACCATGTCCTGAGGTCTCACCCTTAGTCCAAAGTTTTTGTCTCGTCCGGCTAAAGAAGGTCATCGATCCACTTTGGATCGTTTGATTGTAAGCCTCCTCGTTCATAAAGCCCAGCATCAGGATCCGCCCGCTCTTGGCGTCTTGGGCGATGGCAGGCACAAGCCCCCCCAATTTTTCAAAATTTAATTTTGTATTCATTTTCATCTTCACCTTTCCCCTTAAGATCTGGAGGCCGAACGGGAATGCCGGCACACATAAGTTCGGTCTTGACCCGCGCCACAGTTAATTCCTGACGATGAAAAACCCCAGCGGCCAAAGCTCCATCGACTTTAGCCTCACGAAAGACGTCTACGAAGTCGGCAGAGGATCCCGCGCCTCCGGAGGCGATGAGAGGCACTTTGCAAAGGGCCCGAAAGGTCTTCATTTGCTCTAGATCATAGCCCCTGCGAACTCCATCCTGACCCATGCAGTTCAACACAACTTCTCCCGCGCCCCGATCCTGAACCTCGGCAATCCAATCTCGGGTGAGCCGATGGCTCGTTCGCATGGTTTCGGTTCGACCCGTTTGAGCCCAAACGTACCAATCATCTGTTTCAAACAGGGAATCGATGCCTATGACGATGCATTGGCGACCAAAGGTCAAGGCGAGCTCGTCGATCAGGCTCGGGCGATGAAGCGCGGGTGAATTAATCGAGAGCTTGTCCGCGCCGGCATTTAGAATTTTCTCAGCGATCTCTATTGAATGAATCCCCCCGGCCACACAAAAGGGAATGTTGATTAAACGCGAGAGGCGTCTAATCCATTCGGTGTCGACTGTGCGATTATCAGCACTCGCGGCGATGTCATAGAAGACAAGTTCGTCGGCTCCCTGCTCAACATAGCGAAGAGCCAGTTCCTCGATGTCACCGACATCGACGTGGTCTTTGAAACGTTGGCCTTTGACAACCCGTCCGTCTCGAACGTCGAGACAGGGAATAATTCGTTTGCCTAACACATCAGGGCCTCTTCCATGGTAAAACGTTTTTCGTAAAGAGCTTTGCCGATAATCAGGCCCGCGAGCCTCAGATCTTTGGCAGTCTTAAGATCTTCGAGGTTACGCACGCCGCCGGAAGCAAAGAGGTTCGACGCCGGACAGTAGCGTAGGAGTTTGCGATAGAATTGCTCATTGATTCCGGTCATTTGACCATCGCTATTGATATCGGTGCAAAGATACTGAAGAGCGTCGTAGTCCAGATATTTCTCAAAAAGGGTCGCGGGGCTTTTGTCCTCGAATCGGGTCCATGCATGGACCGCCGGGCGGAGTTCTCCGTCGATGTCGGTCCAGAAGTCGAAGGCAAGAGTGATATGTTCGGGGCCGAGAAGCTCGATGATTTTGACGGTCGATATGGGGTCTGTCACGGCGAGACTGCCGATCACAATACGTTCGGCGCCGGCGTCGATGTAGGCCATGGCTTGAGAGAGTGTGCGAATTCCACCCCCGATTTGAACCTTGAGATTCGTCTCCCGGACGATCGTAGACACGATCGATATTTGTAGGGGGATTTGAGCTTTGGCTCCATCAAGATCCACGACATGGAGAAAGGTCGCGCCCGACTCCTGATAGCGTTTGGCAACAATCAACGGATCCTGGGCATAGTGCGTTGCGGTTTCAAATGATCCTTGTTGGAGTCTCACACAGGCGCCACCCAATAGATCAATAGAAGGGACGAGCTTTAGTTCATACATAGAAACTCCTTGAGTAGGGCTTCACCCGCAGGACCTGATCGCTCGGGATGAAATTGAACACCATGAAAATTATTCCATCGCACGATCGCGGGGATCTTGCATCCGTAGTCACAACTTGCTGTCACCCAAGGACCGGATTCGGCCATGTAACTATGCACAAAGTAGAAATATTTGCCGTTCGCGCATCTATCCAGCCGGTCTTGGGAAGTGCTGACCACTTCGTTCCAACCCATGTGAGGCAGGGGGCGACCTTCCGCAGGGATCGCCAGCACGCGGCCGGGAATTATTCCGAGTCCTTCGACAGTGCCCTCCTCCGAGCTTTCAAAAAGGAGCTGCATACCCAGGCAAATACCCAATACGGGTTGGGTCAGAGTCTTGAGAAAGCAGCTCAGGTTTTTCCCATGAAGTCTCGCCATCATTGTTTCGGCGTGTCCCACGCCCGGAAGTATCACGTGGTCCGCGCGAGCGATCATTTTCGGATCCTCGGTCGTCAGAAATTCAGCTCCCAGACGCTGAAGAGCCGCTTCAACGGATCCCAGATTCGAACCACCGGTGGGAATGAGGGCGATCATAGGACTCCTTTCGAACTCGGGACGCGCAGATTGCCGTTTTTTGCGACGGCCTGACCCAGACAGCGACCGAAGGCCTTGAAGCCGGCTTCGACAATGTGATGATTGTTGCTACCTGAAATCTTGATATGAAGGCTCGCTCGTAGACCATCGGCCAGACTGCGAAAGAAATGGGGAATCATTTCGGTCGCAAGTCCACCCACTCTTTCCACGCTATAATCGGCTTCGTAGGAACTATAGGGCCGTCCGCTCAAGTCCAGGGTACAACTGGCAAGGGTTTCATCCATAGGAAGGGTGAAGCCGTAGCGGGCAATACCATGTTTATCGCCCAGCGCTTTGCGAAGGCATTCGCCTAAAGCCAGGGCGCTGTCTTCGATCGCGTGATGATCATCGACATCCCAATCGCCGAGCGCTTTGAGTTCGATGTCGACGCCCGCGTGCTGGGCGATCTGCTCAAGCATGTGATCAAAAAATTTTTGTCCGCTCCGAATACGGGGGGACGCATAATGATCGAGATCCACCCTTACGGAAAGTTCCGTTTCTTTCGTTTTTCGTAAAACCGTGGCTTGTCTGGGACGACCTTTCAGATCCGAAACAATGTCCGCCCATCCATAACTTTCTGTCAAACGAAAGCCTTTCACCCCCAGTGCTTCAGCGAGTTCAAGATCGCTTTCACGGTCACCGATCACGGCACTCATGTCGCGATCAAAGCCTTCGATGATGTGGTCTCTTAAGAGGCCAGTGCGAGGCTTTCTGCAGTCGCAATGAGCAGACGGCAGGTGAGGGCAAATCAAATGATCGAGGAACACGACGCCGCAGCTCGCCAGCAGTTGCACCATGGCCTGCTGAGGAGCATCGAAGTCTTCTATTGGAAAGGATGCTGTACCAAGGCCATCCTGATTGCTGACCAAAATTAGCTGCCATCCGGCGAGACTCAAGTCTCTTAATCCGAGGATGGCCCCAGGCACCCATTTCATCTTGGCCAGTGAATCGATCTGTTGATCCTCCGGTTCAACGAGGATCGTGCCGTCCCGATCGACGAAGAGTAATTTTCTCATCGTAGAATCTCCCGAAGATTGGCAAGGATCGTCAGATTTTCGGCATAGGTTCCGACCGATATCCTAAGGTAATCTCGTTTACGGCTGGATCGATCCCGGATGCTGATGCCGATTTCCCGTAATCGATTCACGATAGCTTCGGCCTGATCGACTTCCACGAGCAGAAAATTCGTGGCCGATGGCAATACCCTTCGAACGGCGGAGAGCTTGCAGAGTTCGAGGCTCAGCTGTTCCCTTAGGATGGCTACCTGGGCAGTGGATCGCCAAAGTTCCCGAATCCCTTCCTCCGTCATTCGATTTTCCAGGGCACGCAGCGAAGGGCTGCTCAAGGGATAGGGTGCCAGAACTTTTTTCAAAAGCGCTATGATTGCCGGATGAGCGATTGTTACGCCCACTCGAATGCCGGCGAGACCCCAGGCTTTGGAAAAAGTTCGCATGACGACGACGTGAGGGCTGTTCACCAGACGCTCGATGATCGTGCCTTCCTTGGCAAACTCGATGTAGGCCTCATCGATGAGGACGAGGCAACGATCGCGCGCTGCTGTGATCACGGCGTCCACGGCCTCCTGGGCAAACAGATTGCCGCTTGGATTATTGGGATTGCAAAGAATAACGATTTTGGTGTTCGGACCGATTTTTTCAATCAATTGTGAGGCATCGAGTGCGAAGCCATTTTCCTCGTCCAAAGGGACTGTTTCAAAGCGGCAGTTTTGAAGGGCCGCGGCGACCTTATAAAGTCCATAGCTCGGCTCGACAGTCAGGATGGTGTCCTCACCCGCTTCGCAAAAGCTGCGAATGAGGACATCGATTCCTTCATCAATCCCCCTGGTGACGAGCAGATTGGACGAATCAACCGAGTAGAATTGGGCCAAAGCATCCAGTATCGTGAATGGTTGGGGCATGGGATAACGATTGTCGAGAGCGCCATCGACAAGTTTATTGCCCGACCAGGGCAATTCATTGGCGTCCATCCAGACTCCGCCAATGGGGTTTTCGCTCCGGGCGGAGCGATAGGCCTCCATAGCTACAATATTTGGTCGGGCCAGACTTTGAACGAATCTTTGGGTATTCATCGAGTGACTTCCCTTGCTTCGATAAAATTTCTCCTGACTTCCACGGCCAGCGCGTGGGCATCGAGCCCCTCCAGTCTTGCGAGTGTCTCGATCGTCGCTCCGAGCGACATGAGTCCTTCGGCCGTCAGAGTCTGAACACACATCGTCCTTTGAAAGGAGTCGACTGACACGCCGCTCATGGAACGGGCCCATCCCCCTGTGGGCAGAACATGGTTGGTTCCGCTGGCGTAATCCCCTGCGGATTCCGGCGTCCAGGCTCCACAGAAGATCGATCCCGCGTTGGCGATTTTAGGAATCCAGTGTGAGGGGCTGAAAACCTGCAAAATAAGATGTTCGGGTGCGTAGTCCTGGATAATTCCCAATGCCTCACTTTCGTCCGCGACCTGGATGAACAGGGCGTGTTCCAGGGAATTCAGGATGATCTGGGCGCGACTCAGTCGTTTGATAAGCGACGCAATTTCGGTCATCACATCCTGGATGAGCTTTCCATCAAAGCTCAGGAGTATGACCTGGGAATCATCACCGTGCTCCGCCTGGCTGAGAAGGTCACTGGCCACAATACGCGGATGGCTGGAAGCGTCGGCGACGACCATGAGCTCAGAGGGGCCAGCAGGGATATCGATGGACGCTCCCTCAGGATCCTGAGAAACAAGGAGTTTGGCATCGGTTACCCAGGACGAACCCGGGCCGAAGATCTTGTCGACCTTGGGAATGCTCTCTGTGCCATAGGCCATTGCCGCGATCGCTTGAGCCCCACCGATACGATAGATCTGAGTCAGGCCGCAGAGCTGCGCTACAGCGAGAAGATGCGGATCGATGGATCCGTCTGGTCGCGGAGGGGTACACAAAACGATTTCGCGGCAACCTGCAAGTCTTGCCGGCACCGCCAGCATAAGAACCGTGGAGATTAAAGCTGCGCTCCCTCCAGGAATGTAGAGGCCAACTCTGCGAATGGGCCTTATCTCTTGTGTGAGGCGGCTGCCTTGCCTGGTTTCGATCTGGTAGGGGCTACGAAGCTGGGCGCGATGAAACAATTCGATATTGTCATGCGCGGTCTGGAGCGCTGTCCGAGTCTCATGACTGACATTTAACAATGATTCTTCCAGAAGTTTCGCGGAGACTCGAAACTCTTCGATGCGGCATTTATCAAATCGTTCGGTGAATTCTCTCAGCGCCTCATCCCCGCGTTCCCGCACGGCCGCGATAATTGTCTCGATCGCTGTTTTGCGCGAGCCGGCATCGAGGTTTGGTCTCTGCAAAATCAGCTTTCGTTCGTTCTCGGTACAGTTAGCCCATTGAATTGTACGCATCGCTTTCATTCCATCATTTTTTCGATTGGCAGGACCAGGATATCGGTCGCGCCAAAGGCTTTGAGTTTCTCAAGCGTTTCCCAGAACACGTTCTCGGCGGCGACCATATGGATGGCGACGCGATCCGTAGTGCCGGCGAGAGGCATCACGGTCGGCTCGGAAAGGCCAGGGGCAACGCGACTGATATCGGCCACGGCTTGTCTCTTGGCATTCATCATGATGTAGCGTGAGCCCTGAGCCTTAAGCACACCGTCCAGGCGAAGCAGGAAGCGGTCCAGGTGCGTTTGAAGCAAAGGGGATTCATTGCCCTGGGCGATCAGAACCGCTTCGCTCTCGTAGACTTTGGCGACCTCCCGGAGGCCGTTGGACCTTAATGTGGCGCCGCTCGAGACGAGATCGCAAATCGCATCGGCGAGCCCCATGCCAGGGGCGATTTCAACGGCACCAGACATCTCGATGACGCTGGCATTGATGGAGGATTCTTTGAGAAAGCGCTTGAGTGAGGCTACGTGCGATGTGGCGATACGTTTGTTGTTGAGGCTCTCAAGGCCCTGCCACTCAAATTTTTCGGGAATGGCTATCGAGAGTCGGCAACGCCCGAAACCGATGCGTCTTAGGATTTTTACTATGTTTCTATCGTTGTTTACGGTGAGTTCGTGCTCGCGGAACACATCGTAGCCGACGATGCCCATGTCACAGGCCGCATTCCCTACATAATTTGGAATGTCATCATCTCGAACCATGAGAAGGTCGATGGGGAAATCGTCGCAGGGAACGATCAGTCGTCCTTTCGGAAAATCAAAGTTCAAGCCGCAACGTTTGAGGAGAGCGAGCGAATCATCGGAGAGTCGCCCGGATTTTTGCAAAGCGAGTTTAAGGGCCGTCATATTCTCATCCATCTTGTTTTTATGCAGTCACTGAGGCATAGTGCGTTGGCTGGATGAATGCAATGAACCAGATTCTTTGGCAAATTCTTCTTCACAGGAGCCTCTTATGTGTTTTGCTGTGTTAACTCGCTAAAACAGTAATACGTACAAGAATCCGATTCGTCAAGACTCGGAAAACGTTTAATTGAAAATTGTGGAATGGGATTTCAAAACGCTAGGAATGGCGAGAGCGGGAATTGCGTAAGGATCAGCTCCTCTTTCGCTGCAGACGCGCGATGAGAGCCTTGTAGCCGCTGCCTTCATTGAGAGCCCTTGCGACCCTAGTCACCGTCGCAGTGCTGACACCCGTCATTTCACAAATCTTTCGATAGGGTATTTCTGCATTGACGAGTTGAACCGTTCGCCAGCGTTCGGCTAAAGCTCTGAGTTCGCCAGGCGTGCAAATATCAGTCAAAAAAGCCTCGGCTTCGTCAGCATCTCGGAGGGATGCTATCGCCCCATAGAGGTCAGGAAGAGCAGCGGGCTTTTTCTCTGGGCTTGGAGTGGGCATAGGAAATCCTCATAATCTATCTGTATTCTTGAACTTATCTCATGCAGGCGAAGAATTTACGAATAGGATGATTTTTTAGCACTAATGACGCAGTCGAGGTATACGAACGAAACGCAAATGCGCCCAAATGTTCGCTGTAAATGCTGGTTTTTCTGCGTGAGAAACTGTATTAGCTTATAATCTCTGGATCCGCCCTTAAAGCGGATTGTTGCAGGCCTCACTTTGGTCTGTGCACTACGAAAAAGGAAAAATCTCATGGGTGAGCAAGAAGCTTTAGCAACTATCAAAAACGACATCGAGCAAAACTCGGTCTTCCTCTACATGAAGGGAACACCTGAGGCTCCGATGTGTGGTTTTTCAGCGCAACTTATCCAAATCCTCAAGAGCCTCAATGTAAAATTCGGCTCGCGCAACGTCTTGGAAGACTGGGACATTCGTGAAGGCGTTAAGAAATTCACGAACTGGCCGACCGTTCCCCAACTCTACGTCAAAGGCAAATTTGTCGGCGGCAGCGACATCGTCAGCGATATGCACCGTAGAGGACAACTGGGCGAAGTATTTGAAGGACTTTCATGAGCATTCGCAGCGAAGACTATACGAAAGTCGTCCATGCAGGGGTAGAACCGGATCCGCGCACCGGCGCGATCATGACTCCGATCTTTCAGACCTCGACCTACGTACAATCCGCTCCTAACGAACATAAGGGCTGGGATTACTCGCGTGCGGGCAACCCAACCCGTGATGCCCTTGAAGTCGCTTTTGCGGCTCTAGAAGGCGCGAAATACGGTCTGGCCTTCTCTTCGGGCCTCGCCGCCGAGCAGGCGATCATTCAGATTTTGAATCCAGGCGATCATGTCCTGGTTTGTGATGACGTCTACGGCGGTACAGGCCGTTTGTTCCGTCGCCTGTTTGCCAAGTACGGTTTGGAATTTGAATTCATCGATATGACGAAGATGGAAAATATTGCGAAAGCGATTAAACCATCGACCCGTATGATTTGGGTTGAGACGCCGACCAATCCCTTGCTCAAAGTCATCGATATCGCTGCCACGGTGAAGCTTGCCAAACAAGCCAAAGCCCTGCTCGTTGTCGATAACACCTTTGCTTCACCGATCTATCAGTCGCCGTTTGAACTCGGCGCTGACATCGTCATGCACTCGACCACGAAGTATATCGGCGGACACTCGGATATCATCGGTGGTGCTGTCATGGTCAACGATGACAAGCTCTACGAAGAAATCAAATTCGTTCAGTTTGCTGCCGGCGCGGTTCCTGGTCCTTTCGAGGCTTTTCTGCTTCTGCGCAGTATCAAAACTCTCGCAGTCCGTATGGCGAAGCATTCTGAAAACGGCCTGGAAGTCGCCAAATTCCTCAGCCAGCACAAAAAAGTTGAGTCGGTGTTCTACCCGGGACTTCCCTCTCATCCTCAGCATGAACTGGCGAAGAAACAAATGCGTGGATTCACCGGCATGGTGTCTTTCAATTTGAAAGGCAGTTATGAGCAAGTGGTGACGACACTGCAGAAGATGAAAGTCTTCTCCCTGGCCGAGAGCCTGGGCGGTGTGGAATCCCTCGTGAATCATCCTGAAAAGATGACTCATGCGTCCGTACCCGAAGCCATGCGCAAGCACCTCGGCATCGGCCCCAACCTCATTCGTCTGTCGTGTGGTATCGAAGGAACTCCGGACATCATCGCGGATCTTGAGCAGGCTTTGAGCTAAAGCTCGGTCGATTCTCTAAAAAGTTAAAGGCGAAGAAGATGAAAATCTCCTTCGCCTTTTTACATTTCAACGGGAAATCACATAAAGCGTTTGATTTGCTCTTTAACGTTGCTCAAGGTGTCTTCCGGGATGCCGGCTTCCTGAGCCATCGACAGAAATTCACCTGGATTCGACATGACCATTTTCATGATCTTTTGCAACATGTCGCTGCTGATGCCCATCTCTTGAATCTTGCTGAAGGCTGCAAACGGATTGCTTTGAGCCGCAGTCGCGAGCTCTTGGAGTTTTGCCGAGTCAAGATTGAGTTCTTGAAGCATATTCGCTACATCGTTCATAAAGTTTCCTTTTCAGGGCAGGGGTCTTGTTCGCCAGTCACAAATGGCAGCCCATTGGATTATACGGGACAGAGTTGCCATAGCAAAAGACAATAAAATAAATCCCGCTGCGTTACAAATAGATCGAGAAATTATTAAGGAAAAATGGCCATTCCGGAAGTGAAAGTCCGGCCAGACGGGCTTTTGTGCAGTTGGATTCCGGAAAACACTTCCTTTTTGACGTAAGAATATCGTGAAGAGCATTCCTCAAGGGGACTTTTCCCTCGCCCGAACCTTGAGCCAAGGACTGGCATCCGGCGCTTCGCAATGATAGTAAAGAAAAGAACTTTGTTTAACGAAAGGAACCATGAATGCAGAAGATAATCTCATGCTGTGTGCTCGCGGCAACAGTTAGTTTGTCCATGATTCAAGTCGGCTGTGTTACACGCGGACAAGATTTCTCATCTGATATTAATTGGGTTCAGAAGAGTAAAACGACTCAACCCGAAGTGGAAAAATATCTTGGTGCTCCGACCTCTGTCGGCAATTCGGGGGGCGTTCCAACCTGGACTTACGGTTACTACGATTACCGTCTCTTCGGTGACAGTAAAACGAAGGAGCTCAAATTCTATTGGGGCCCGGATTCAAAAGTTCAGGACTTCTCCTTTAACTCAAGCTTTCCGGAAGATCGTCGACGCTTGATCCTGAAGCCAATCGCCAAGTAAGCCCAGAGCCCACTTCGAAGCTCGAGTGGGCTTTCCTTTGACCTGTTCTCGTCTCTTTTGCCGGCAAAAGCTACCCAGTCCCTTTCTCCACCTTCTTTCTCCTCTGAGTTATAATCTTAGTATGCAAACCGTATGCACTCGGGGAAGACTATGAACTTTAAGCTCAAACTTGCAATCGCTGCGAGTCTAATGGGGGCTCCTGGCTGTCAATGCCAGAGATCTGGTGGAACCGCGCAGGCCTTTCCTGCTCGCAATAGTCCGGTTCTTTATGCGACCGATCAAATCGAGCTTGATGATATTCGTGACTTTTTCAAACAAACTTTCGGAACACCCGACTACATCACCCAGTGGTCGGAAGTGGATAAATATCGTGCCGGGAGTGTCGAAGACTTTCGTATCCCTTACGTCGATACCTGGTACCCCGAGCTGAATGCCGGAACCAACCAGATCGGAACTCTCAATAAATACGATCAGGCTTTTTACGGTGGCGAATCGAAAGCGGCCAAGTGGGAAGCGGATCACCATAGTCGGATCACCCCGTCCTGGTACGGCCACTGCAACGGAACAGCCGTCGCTGTCAGTCGTTATCAAAGCCCTAAAAATGCCGTAAAAAGACCGAAGGGTTGTGTGGTTGGCAGCGCCTCCTGCGTGGAATTCTCGCCCGCCGACGTTCGGGCTCTGATCTCAGAAATGAATATGAATGCCCGCGCGAAGTTTATCTCGGGGCGCCGTTGCAATCTCTCCGCAGCCGAAGTGCAAAGTCGTCCCCCGCTTCGCGCTGACCCTACCGTGATGGATGCCTGTGACGACGTGAACCCGGGCAGTCTCCACGTGAGCCTGGTCAACTTCCTCGGTCGCATGAAACAACCGCTCGTCTTTGACGAGAATATGAACGACGAAGTCTGGAACTATCCTATCTATAAATATCGCTATACGACGTCGGGTCCATTGGATGAGGCAGCGGCCGTCGCTGCCCTTCAGCTAGGACAGCAGGTCGATAGCTGGGTCTTCAATCCCAAGGCCCGCTCCTGGGTCAAAGTCACGATGGTTGTTTCCTACCGAAACGCGCCGACCGAAATGCCAGCCAACGCGGGCGCGGTCGCAAATCCAGTCGATCTGACTTTTGAATACGTTTTGGAACTCGATGATAATGGAGATGTCATCGGCGGGGAATGGGTTGGCAACTATCGCTACAACCATCCCGACTTTATCTGGATGCCTTTTGAGCCGTCGACACCGACCGGTGATGACAGCCGCGGCAATCCTCAGTTGAGCAACAAAGAGGTCACTGCGATCTGGGCGGAATCGGTTGGACTCGATCCTGTGAACCCCTTCCGCGATAAACCCAAGAACAACTTTGATATCCGCTTCTATCCTCCGAGTCAATTGACCTGGGGTTCGGTGGCCGGATACTACTCTATGCTTCTCGATGGCCGGAATACGGGAAGTCTTTTTCTTGGGAAGAAGGCCCATATGCGCATCGATGTCGCCGAGGTGCTCAAGGATGCAAACGTCGAAGTCTTTTTAAATGGGAAGCCTCTCGATACGCTTCCGGCGACGACAGGGCAGATCGATATGCTCTTTGATTCGCCTCCCGGTCTCAATATCCTCACTCTCAAATGGGCTTCGGCTCGCGTGAATGAGAGTGAAGTGAATTGGGAATGGAAATACTACGCGATGTAAGTGCCTTTGGCATTTCTTCATACCGCCCTTCGAGCTAAACGCTTTGGAGGGCTTTTTTAACTTGAGTGCTCTTGGGTATCCCGTTCGGGCGAAGTAGATTTCTGTAGTTATAAAAAAAGCCTTCTCATGCAATGATGAGAAGGCTTTTTTCAAAGAGTTCCGATTAGAACTTAAGGCCTGTAAGTGTAGGCTCATCAACTTTAACCTGAGCTTTGTCACGCAGCGACTTAACGACGTCGTTTCGTGCATTCATGCGAATGTCTTGCTCGATTTCTGGTTTCTTGTCCTCAAACTTGATCGTCTCACCGCCGCGCACATCAGCAATCTTGATAATGTGGTAGCCGAATTGAGTTTTCACGAGTTTAGGATAAACCTTGCCTTTGTCGGTTGCAAAAGCAGCTTTTTCAAACTCAGGAACCATACGACCCGCTTTGAACCAGTTAAGGTCTCCGCCTTTTGAACCATTAGGATCGGTCGCGTACTTCTTTTCCATCTCTTCGAAGTTGTTCTTCTTGTTAATCTCAGCCAAGACCTTCTCAGCTTCAGCCTTTTGTTTTTCTTCGAAAAGAATGTGAACGGCTTTTATTTCTTTTTCTTGGAATTTCTTTTTGTTCTTCTCAAAGTATTCTTTCAACTTCGGTTCAGTCGTCTGCTCAGCAATATACTTCTCAAGGTAGAGTTGAGCTAAGATATCGCGTTTCGCCGTTTCAACCAAAGATTTGAAACGATCGCTGTCTTCAACATTCGTGCCCTTGGCTTGGTCTGCGAGAAGCGAACGTTCGATCATATGGTCGAGGAACTGTTGACGAACCTGTGGGTTGGTCTTAACCATTTCCGCTTGAGGTCCAAGTTGATCAACGGCTTTTTTGAAATCTTCTTCCGTGATGCCTTTACCATTCACAGTGGCAACATCCTTAGCAACTGCGAGAGTGCTAAGACCAGCGATGGCAACCGACATAAATACATGAGCGAGCTTGGTCATTTCAGGGTCATCCTTTCCGTATTATCGTTGTTCAGCTGAGAGATCTTGCTTCAACCAGCTGAGGAGTGCATCAAGTTCTTTATCAACATCAGCATCTGTCAGAGTCTTCTGATCCGAGGAGAAGGTAAGGCTAAACGCCATGCTCTTCTTGCCCTGCGGAAGATTCTGGCCTTGATAAATATCAAAGAGCCTTTGGTCCTTAAGATACTTGCGACGATCAAAATTTACGAAGCTTTTCATGAAAGCATCGTAAGAAGTTTCGCTCGGTACCAAAAGGGCGACATCCCGTGTCGATGGCGGAAAGCGTGTATTGCCAGAAATATAGCTCTTTTGTTCGCCGTAAGAAGCTAAAACGATTTCGAGATCAATTTCAAAAACTGTGGGAGCCGTATCGAGATCGTAGGCTTTCGTTGAGGCGGGATGCAGTTCACCAAGCCAACCTAAATACTCGCCCTTCGCATTGTGAATCGTCGATGAAGCGCCGGGGTGGAGCCAGGGAAAATCCTTGGCATTGGCTGTTTCAAAGCGAAGCGAGCGAATCCCAAAGGCAGCGAGCCATTGCGTGATAAAAGCTTTGCCATGGAAGAAACCAGCCTGTTCTTCGGCATGGTCCCAGGATTTCGGCAGAAAGCTCGGATCGATGATGGCTGCGACTTTTGTCTTCTCAATCGGACGGTCGTCTTGGCGAGCTTTGACCGGAACGTGGTCCCCCTGCTTCGAAAGTGACGTCCACACGGGCGCCAATTCCTTCGGGAGAGATTTCGGTTCATGGAATGTACGAGCCAATTCGAACAGGCGTGTGCCCTTCAGGCCATTGCGACGGTTTTGTGCAAGAGCCTGAATCAGGCCCACAAGCATCGTGCTCCGCATGAAGCGGTGATGTTCAGCCAGGGGATTGACCAGCTTCACAAGCGCGCTGAGAGGGTGCTCAGATTTGATGCCAAGATGCTCGAGATCCTGGGCACCCATGAAGGGGAAGGATACTGTCTCATGCAGGCCGATTTGCGCGAGGATCGCTTTGTTTTGATCGATAAAGTCGATCAAAGGATGTTCGGGCAAAGCGCCGATTGCCATTTTGGGAAGCGTAAGGGGGATATGTTCGTAGCCGTGAATACGGATCACTTCCTCGATTAAATCGACTTCGCGTTCGATATCGTGACGCCAGCTCGGAGCCGAAATCTTGAGCAGGCTGTCCGTTTGCGAAACCGTTTTACAACCGAGTTGCTCAAGGATCGTTACGGCATTTTTTGCGCTGAGAGTCTTGATGCCGGTGATGGCCTGCATGCGAGCGATACGAAGTTCTATCGTTTTCGCGGCGAATGGCTTCGGGTAGTTGTCGACCGCCTGACCTGCAATGCGAGGCGTAGGGATGTCGAGTTTCAATTCCTGGCGTTGTTCTTCTGTGGCCGAAAGGATGAGTCCAGCCACACGTCGGGCCACCCAGACGGTGTTTTCGATATCAACGCCGCGCTCGAAACGATGCGAAGCCTCGGTGTGCAAGGCAAAACGTTTGCTCGTTTTGCGCACGAGCGATGGATTAAAATGAGCCACTTCAATCACGATATTGCGTGTGTCGCCTTTGATCTCGGAGTTGGCGCCTCCCATAACACCGGCCACACCGATCGCTTTGGAAGCATCGGCGATGACGATGTCCGTTGCCAGAAGTTTGCGTTCCTGGCCATCAAGGGTCTTGATGCTTTCGTCCTCTCTCGCGCGACGGACATTGAGGGTCTTGCCGCCGATATCGCGTTCGTCGTAAGCATGGATCGGTTGGCCCGATTCGAGCATCACATAGTTCGTGGCATCGACGATGATGTTGATGGGGCGCATGCCTGCATGCTGGAGGCGTGCCTGCATCCAGCGCGGCGATGGAATCGCGCGGACATCACTCATGTAGAGGGCGGTGAAGCGGCGACTGTCTTCGCTGCTCTCGATATTGACCTTGATGTAGGCATCGCTCTTGAGACTGGCATCAACGGAAATCTTCTTGTCGTCTGGAACCTTCAGGGATTTACCAAGTTTGGCCGCGACATCGCGGGCCAGACCGATAAGGCCCAGGCAATCGCTGCGATTGGGTGTCAGACCGATTTCGATAATCGAATCTTCCATGTGGAAGTACTGAGCGACCGAAGTGCCAAGGGCAACGGATTCGGGCAGTTCGATAATACCGTCGTGGCCTCCGGCAAGTCCCAGTTCTTCTTCACTGCAAAGCATTCCGAGGGATTTTTGTCCGCGGATTTTGCTTTCTTTGATCTTAAAATCCTTGGGAAGTTCAGAGCCGATCATCGCGACGACGACCTTGATGCCCACACGGGCGTTGGGCGCTCCGCAAACGATCGTCAAGGGCTCGCCGCGACCGACGTCCACTTGGGTTACCTGCAGTTTATCCGCATCCGGATGTTTGTCAGCCGCTATGATTTTGCCGACCAGAACATCGCCCTTGAGCGGTTTCTCATGTTTGATGCCTTCGACTTCGAGACCGATCGAGGTCAGTGCTTTGCTCAGGTCGTCGGTGGAGACGCCTGTGAGATCGATATATTCATTCAACCAACGCAGAGATACTTGCATGCCGTACGCCTCTCTCGGAAAAGATTAGGGTTGGATAGGGAACTGGCTGAGGAACTGCTGATCGCCCTCAAACAATTGACGAAGATCCGCCAGACCGTAACGCAGCATAGCGATGCGATCGATGCCGAAGCCAAAAGCGAAGCCAGTATATTCTTCACTATCCATGCCGAGCTTTTCAAAAACATTGGGATGTATCATGCCGAGGCCGCCGATTTCGAGCCAGCCCGTTGCCTTACAGATCCGGCAGCCCGCTCCGCGACACTTCACGCATTGGAGGTCGAATTCAGCGCCTGGCTCAACGAAAGGAAAGAAGCTTGGACGAAGTCGAATCGAAAGATCCTGACCGAAGATCTGCTTGAGGAAGCGATCGACGATGCCCTTCATATCGCCCATGCTGATGTTCTTGTCGACGACAAAGCCCTCGATCTGGTGGAACATTGGCGTGTGGGTGATGTCGGAGTCACAGCGATAGGTGCGGCCGGGGGCGACGACCCGCATCGGGGCCTTCTCGTGCATCATCGCGTGAATCTGAATGTTGGAAGTATGGGTCCGAAGGATCGTGGCCACACGGTCCGCGACGAAGAAGGTGTCCTGCATGTCGCGCGCGGGGTGATCCTCTTTGAAGTTTAACGCTTCGAAGTTGTAGAAATCGAGATCGATTTCGGGACCGTCATAGACGGTGAATCCAAGCTTCCGGAATTCGGTCAGCATCACGCGGCGCATCAGCGTCACGGGATGGAGCGAACCCTGAAGGTTCTGCGTCGGCAGAGAGATATCGAGTTTGTATTGGCTGAGACTGGCGTCGAGTGCTGAAGCATCGGCTTCCACTTTTAGAGATTCCAGACCGGCCTCCACGCCCTGGCGAAGTTCGTTGATGACTTTACCGGCAGCCGGCTTTTCTTCCTTTGAAAGAGTCTTGAGCGACTCCATCAAACTCGTGACGAGACCTTTGCGACCCAGGTATTTAATACGGAGATCTTCAACGACCTTGATGCTAAGCTGAGCTTTGGACGAGGCCGAGTCAGCTTGAAACTGGCCCTTTATTGCCTCGATCTGCTTCAAACATATTTCCAATTGAGACATAAAGTTTTCTCCTAAAAAAAATGGGGCGAATAACCGCCCCGCTGCCCCTTGGATAGTAGAATCCGTCGGTACGTTACCTACCTTCGCGTTCCACCGATCGCTACCAAGGCATCACCAAGTCTCTTCAGCCCTTCTTTCAGGGTGTTTTCGTGAACGGCATAGCTCAGCCGGATAAATCCAGGAGTTCCAAATGCCTCACCCGGTACCATGGCGACGTGATATGTCTCTAGCAGTTTCTTGCTGAAGTCAAGGCTATTATCATTCGCGTAGAGCGCAGATTTTGCAAGGACTTTACGAAGATCTATGAAGATGTAAAAAGCCCCATTTGGGGGCAGCATATCGAGCTCTGGAAACTCTTGAAGAATTGCGACGGCGAGGTCGCGGCGCTGACGCAGTATGAGCATTTTGTCGGCCATCAGTTCGCGGCCGTGACGAAGCGCTTCGAGCGCCCCCTCCTCAACAAAAGGCGGGAGACAAGTCGAGGACTGCGTCTGGAGTGTGCGTACGATGTCGGCAACCTCTTTGGGTCCGGCCATATATCCGACTCGCCAGCCTGTCATAGCAAACCCTTTGGAAAATCCATTCACCAGGATAAATCGTTCCCGGATCGCCGGTACGAGGGTGGCGATTGATATGGATGGGCCGTCGAAGGACATATATTCGTAAATCTCGTCGGAGATGACCCACCAATTTTTTTGCGCGAGATATTCACCAAGAACTTTCATTTCGTCCGGAGGAATCACGAATCCGCCTGGGTTGCTCGGCGAGGTGATAACGATCGCCTTGGTCTTTGGCGTCACGAAAGGCTCGATCATGGCTGGAGTCAAGCGCGGGGATTTATGGTCCTTCGGCATGGGCATCACGACGGGCGTTGCCCCCGCAGCGATCACATGTTCCGTGTAGCTCACCCAGTAAGGGGCGGGAATCAAAACCTCGTCTCCGGGATTGAGGAGCGCCAGATTCAAATGAAAGAGTATCTCCTTGGCGCCAATACCTACGACGATCTGATCCGGAGTATAGGTCAACTGATTGTCTTTGAGGAGTTTGCCTACAATCGCTTTGCGAAGGGGGAGGCCGCCACCGGCACCACCGTAACGTGTCTTGCCCTCCTGCAGTGCTTTGATACCAGCCTGAACGATCGGTTCAGGCGTAGGAAAATCAGGCTCACCCACAGAGAAATTAACGATCTTGTGGCCCAAATCTGCCAGTTCTTTCGCTTTGGTATTCAGAGCAACAGTAGGAGAGGGCTGGAGCTGCGATATCCGAGTGGACAGAGTGGGTAGCATCGGTTGGTCCTGTGTGTGGGAAGGTTATCATCGACCCAATTAATCAGGCGCGACAAGTCTCGACAAGTGATTTTGTCATTTTAGCCTGAGAAATATCGGGGGATGCTTCGACTCGGTAGATTGAGCGAACGGTGTTGAGGCAAAGGAGGAGAGTTGGAATGTGCCAGTTTTTTAGTTGTTCGGTCTGCAAAGGGAACCCACCGTTAAAGGTGGGTGTCCTGCTTACCGCTTCAGGCTTCCGCTCACTAAAAAGACTATTGCGGCATGCTCACCACGGTATGACTCGGACTCCCTTGTATATAAGCATCGGTTCACCTGCAAAAACCGAACAACTCTCGGGCACATTCCTATAACAAATTAACAAATTGCGAGGCCCCCCTGCACCTTTTTTTTAGCGCTATACCGCAGTTTTTGACAAAATGTCTGGAGTCTCGGTGAGGCTTGCCATCGCGCTCCTGTTCCTCTGCAAACGCGCTCGCTGCATGAGCTCGAAAAAATGCAATTTTCGAGACCCGGTCCGCAGTGGAAATTATGAGCCAAAAAAAGGCTTGACCCTGGGGGTAAAAAAGCGTCAATTTATTACTTTTTCTCGCCAAACTGTGTCATAACTAGTGAGTTAACCGTGACCCCTGAAAGCGCAATCTATGTCGTAGCTACGCCGATAGGGAACCTTGATGATCTAACCCTCAGAGCCATCAAAGTACTTAAGAGCGTTGATATTATTGCAGCTGAGGACACCCGCAGGGCGCGTCATTTACTACAACATATCGGACGGGACAAGGCGGAAGTCATTAGTTACTTCGATCATGTCGAAAGAGAAAAGGCGCCTCAACTCGTGGATCGCATCCTCGAGAACTCCCTGAGTCTCGCTCTTATTTCTGACGCAGGAACCCCCTGTATCTCCGATCCTGGCTACCATCTGGTTCGCGAAGCGCGCAAGCGTGGTGTCGCTGTCCATCCCGTGCCCGGACCCAGTGCACTTACAGCTCTGGTCTCCGCCTCGGGACTCCCGAGCGATCGCCTCTTGTTCGTAGGCTTTTTGCCGAACAAAAAGATGGCTCTCGAAAAAGAGATCGCGAGTTGGCGCAGTCTCAGCGCGTCGATCGTATTCTATGAGAATCCGCGTCGTTTGAAAGCCAGTCTCACTGTTATCCACGCACTCTATCCTAACGCCGAACTCGTGATCGGTCGGGAATTGACCAAGCTTCACGAAGAGATTCTGCTCACCGATCCAAGCGGAGCGTTGTCCTGGTGCAACAATCACGACTTCCTCAAGGGCGAAGCGGTCGTCATGGTGCGGCTAGGCGATGCGCTCGTGGATACTCAGGAAATCAAAGATAATAAACGCGAAGCTTTAATTCTAGAAGCGCGTGATCAATTCAATAAAGATGCAACACTCAAAGACTTGCTTGGACTCTACCGTGATCGAGGTCTGTCGCGTTCCGAGCTTTATCAACTGCTCCTCGAGGCTAAGGGTTTTTATGGCAACGAAAAATAAGATGTCGAATGAAGGTCAGACTGCCAAGGTTCCTCTTGGAAAATCCATAGGCCTGGTCTTTGTCATTGGTTTGGTTGTGGGTTGTATCGTGGTATTCCTGGCGGTTGCCGGACGGACTCAGTCGATTGTCGCCGAGCGAAGAGAAATTTTGAAAGATAAATTGCACAAGGAAGCCGTACTCAAAGCCGGTCCTGATGCGATAGGTCCTGTGGATCCGAGCTTGTCGCCCGCCCCAATTCCAGTTCCCACAGACGGGGCTCAGCCTTCAGGTGGCAATGTCGTACCTTGATTTGTCCTGCTTTTTAAGGTCGGGGAGGCGGCCCCTGCAGCGGCTCAAGCATGCAAGAAGCTTCGGGACCGCAGCTTCTTCCTCAGCGAATTTACTTAGATTGTAGAGCTTCGCGAGTTCCAGGAAGTCTTCGATTCCATAGTCTTCACCGACAAGCTTCAAATAATTGTAGATCGTTTCACTCGCGCCCCGTTCGCGGGCTTTGGCCTTCTGTTCGAGTAGGGTCAAAAACCTTTGTGTTTTGCGTTCCCACTCCGGTGCTTCTTCTTTTCTCCGTCTCAGGCGCCAGACCTGAATCAAAAAGAGCCCCGCTGCGCAGATGCCGACCGAGATCCAAAAGGTGCCTATATCGTCCGACCATTCCTGCATGAGTTCCATCATGTGTTGAATCGAAAAGCTGATCCAGGCGGTAATCAAACTCGTGAGGCCTTCTGTTTCTTTAGGCCGGGATTCAGGGGTAATCACCACGGACGAGGGATCCACACGTATCCAATTTCCATCGATCCACACTTCCGTCCAGGCATGCGCATTGGCATTGGTCACCTGGTAATACGTGCTTGATCCCAACTGACTTGCACCCTGATAACCGATGACGATTCGCGAGGGTGTTCCCCCCAGACGAAGGAGAGTGGCAAAGCTCGCCGCAAAGTGTTCACAAAACCCCCTTTTGGTTTCGAAGAGAAACTCGTCGAGTGGATCGCTCGATGCCAGGCGTCCGGGGTGAAGAGTGTATTTAAAGGTCTTGTACATATTCATCAGAAATTGAATCTGTTCTTTAGGTGTCTTCGTTTTGAGTTGCTCGACGAGGTTCTGCACGCGCGGAGACAGTTTGATATCAGGAATATCGAGCTTAGGTGGTGTCAAGGCTCCAAAACGGGAGGCTGGTGTTGCACCAGCAAGCAGGAAACGATTGTTGCTTTTGACGACTTTCTTATCGACCTGAATAAAGAGTCCCGCCTCATCACGCGCCTGGGAGAGACTGGTCGTATGCTCGAGCAGGGGGAGCATCATGCCGAGCTGTGGATCGAGCATCAGTTCGTAGACGATCGGTTCCTTGGGTTCTGAAATGGGGACAATCTCGCTGTTTGACAGGTTGCCCTGAGTCCAGCTCATGCCTCGACTTTTTTCCAAGACTTCCGCGCGCCAGTAGAGAAGAGATTCCGCGGGAACTTCCTTGAGAAAGCGGACACGAAAAGCCAGCCGGTCCGAGAGGGCGAGGCTCGCCATCTGTCCCGGTTCAAGGTCTCCTGAGATTCCACTCATGCCCTGTTGTTGAACTGGGTTTCTTATTTCGGGAAAGAAATAATAGACCGGCACGAGCAGTAGGCTGAGGGGAAGCGCGAGCTTCACGAGAGTGCGACCGAGGTTTATCAGAGAAAACATGGATTGATTCGGCACATGATGAAGGACAAGGCTCATGCAGATGAGGACACAAATTCCAAAGTAGATCCACAGCGGAAAGGTTTCCTTGGGAACGATCAGGATCGAAATGAGCAAACTAAAGAGACCAACATGAAAGCGCATGGTGCGCTGCTTGTGAGGCGGAGACAGAACGCTGAATAGACTGCCGAGGACCAAGGCGCCCGTTAAGGTATCGCGATGGATGAGTTTGGGGCTGTCAAAGATTAAAAGGCACCAAAAAAGGATCATAAGGGAATAGAGAAGAACGGCAGGCATCTTCAGGCCTCGCCAGAACTTCCAACCGATTCCCACGATAGAAAAGAGGATGAGCCAGGTCGGGAGAGCCTGGGTCAAGCATGCAATCAAGCAGGAAAAGGCGAAGAGACCGATCGGCCGAAGTTCTCCCATCAGGCCTCCTTGTAAGCGGCAAGAGCGCGGAGAGCAGCTCGATCGTGAGCCTCACCCGTACCCTTGTCGACCAGAATGTCTGGGAGGTTGAGGCTAAACGGTCTTTGGAGCGAACTCATTTGGATGACCCAGGCCGCCAGTTGCTCGAGGCGTTCCTCGCTTTCGCCGCGCGTGTCGTTCCAGTTCAATTCCAGGGCTTCCATAGCCTGATCTGCGTAGTCTTTGATGAGGAGTTCGCTGCCACGCGCATAGGCTTTCCAATCGATATGCTTCAGGGAGTCACCGTTCGCGAAGGGCCGATGGCCCACAAAATCCTCGCTGTTCAAATTGCGTCTGTGGGCCCCTTCACTGCCTTGAGGGAGCGGCATCGAACCGCGCGGCCTGGGATAGACGATGAGTTCAGAGTCGGTGTCCTGCCAGCGCCAGGTATAGAAGAGGCCGTAGACCCCGCGTGAGAAGACCTTGATTCGACCGAGTTTGTAGACGCCTCGTTTGGGACAGTGAATGGACAGCGTGAGCGGGGTTCGCTGCAGAACCTCATCGATGCTCAAAGGCGTTTTCAGGGCGAAGGGCTTGTCCGCCTGAATGTTGAGATTGTGCGAGGGAATAAGAGTCAGGTTGCGAAGAGATATAAGGACATTAGATTTACTGCCGGCTTCTCCGAGTTCGCAGCGGTCCACGCTCAGCGCGATATTTTGCAGGTTGGAATTGGTCTGAATCATCGCGACCATTCCGAATACGATGAGAGTCAGGCCGACGGTATGGAAAGGGGCGTTGCTTCGATAGTAACTGAGCGCGAAAATATCAACGATAAGGAATAGAAATCCGAGCCCGTAAAAGGTGGGCATGATATAGGGCTTTTGGCCCTTTTGTTTGGGCAATTTGGGGACAAGACTACGGAACTTTAACTTTGGCCAGAACATCACGAGCCCTCTCTTTACCGAGCTTCGGATTGAGTTCGTCACCGCTCACGAGGCGATGGCCCATCACCGGAATCGCCACAGTCTGAATATCTTCCGGACTCACATATTTCCGTCCATCGAGCCAGGCGATGGCCTGAGCCGCATGGAGCAGGCCGAGCGAGGCGCGGGGCGAGATTCCGTGCGGAAGAAGACGTGATTCCTGGGCCAGTTCGACAATGTAACTCAGGATGGCGGGAGCGGCGTGAATCTGGCGAACTTCATCCTGTATGCGCAAAATTTCATTGACGTCGAGTATCGGAGTCAGGGCTTCGACCTTACCGTTTTGTTCGAGGATCTTCCGCTCGGCCTCGCGTGTGGGGTAGCCTAGCTCAAGCTTCATGAGAAAACGATCAAGCTGGGACTCCGGGAGCGGAAAGGTGCCGATGCTGCGACGCGGGTTTTGCGTCGCGATGAAGAAGAAGGGTTTTTCCAGAGGAAAAGTTTTGCCCTCAATGCTCACCGATTGTTCCTCCATAGCCTGGAGAAAGGCCGACTGAGTCTTGGGGGAAGCGCGGTTGAGCTCATCGCCGAGAATGAGTTTACTAAAGAGGGGACCTGGTTGAAAAACAAAGCTTTGTTGATCGCGATCGAAAATACTCACGCCGATAATATCCGCCGGCAGGAGATCCGAGGTAAATTGAATGCGGCTAAAAGGCATTTGCAAAAGGGCAGCAATTGTCTTGGCGAAGCTGGTCTTGCCCATGCCTGGTTCATCTTCCAGGAGGAGATGACCACCGGCGAGGAGACAAGCCAGGGCGAGGCGGAATTGTTCTTCCTTGCCGATGATGATTTTTGAGGATTCTCGCAGAAAGCTTTTAAGCATATTGAACCTTAATTTTCACCAAAAATGAATTTATGCGATATGTTTCTTGCCGTCCAAAAAGCAGACCCTTTTCTCAAGCTGCAAAATCGCGTCAAACGCCGCGATTTTGTAACCTTCTGCCAGGGTTGGGAAATTGAAGATCACGTTTTCGGCAAACTCGTAGATTTTCATTTTGGTGATCATTGCCACCTGGCCGATGTGAACAAGGTTAGCGGCGTCGTGTCCCACGATGTGAACGCCCAGGATTTTTTGCGTATCGGCACAGATCAGTATCTTGATCAAACCGTAGCTATCACCACGGATATAACCGCGGGCGATTTGATCGTAGCGGGCGCGACCCACAACGTAAGGTGCATCAGCCTTCATGAGTTCTTCCTCGGTTTGACCAACGGAAGACATCTCAGGAATGGTATAGACCCCAAGAGGGTAGTATTGTGGAAAACGTGCTGTCTCATCACCAAAGGCGTGACAGACCGCGACGCGGCCTTGCTCGGCGGAGGTACTGGCGAGAGCAGGCGGTCCAATGACATCGCCCGCGGCATAAATATTGGGGACAGCCGTCTGGAAGTTTTGATTCACCAGGATCGTGCGACGGTCATTCGTCGGTATGCCGAGCTTTTCAAGGCCCATGTTTTCGCTGCAGGATTCACGACCGGCGGCAAAGAAGAACAGATCCGATTCACAGACCATCTGGCCTTTGAAGGTCGCGCTGACCCGTGGGCCGTTGACTTCGATCTTTTCAAGATCGTGACCCAGTTTGAAAACGACGCCGAGTTGTTCCATGGCCTTTTTCAACTCGTTGGCAATTTCCTGATCCATGAATTGCATGATGGTGGAACGGGAATCAAGGATGGTCGTCTCCACGCCAAGGGCACGAAAGATACAGGCGTATTCGCAGGCGATGACACCGGCTCCCCAGATCGTCATCGATTTCGGAAGGCTTTCGAGACGAAGCACATCGTCAGAATCCACCACGCGCCAACCATCGAAAGGAATATTGGAAGGGCGTCGCGGGCGTGATCCGGTCGCGAGCATAATGAAATCCGTGTCGAGGAGGAGGCTTTTGCCACCGGCCTGATTCACCCGAACCTGACGAGGATTTTCGATATAAGCGGCGCCGCGGATGATGGGTATGCGAAATTCATCGAGCTGCCGGCGGATGATATATTCTTCGTCGCGACTGGCCAGGGCCGCCCGTTCGCGAAGGGATTGGGTCGAGAGGTTCTGTGACATGCGTGTGACCCAGGCTTCACCGACGTGAGATTCCACGCTGCGAATTGCGGCCAGAACCTCTCGCATGGTCTTCGACGGCAGGGTTCCGGTGTGGATCCAGGCGCCGCCAAGGCGTTCGGGATGCTTTTCAATGAGGGCGACTTTTTTGCCTAATTTCGCTGCGTGCAGAACCGCCTGAACACCGGCTGGTCCACTTCCCACAACAACGAGATCGTATTGGTTTTCTTTCATGGTCTGCCTCTCCTCTGAAATGGACCGACTGTCTCATCCGGAGTATCGGACAATATTCAAGAAAATGTAGGGAGGTCGCGCAGGAGGGGTATGGTCTGTTAGAATGGGGTAATCCCCCATGTTCGAGGACAAGAAGCATGAACTTTGGTTTGGTGTTTTTCCAATTCTTGCCGCTTTTGCTCTACATTGGAATCGATTACTGGAAGGGCTTCAAGCCCGGCATCATCGCGGCGATCGCGGCCGCAGTCTTCATGTGCTCCTTCGAATACCTGACAAGCGGAACTGTCGATCAGTTCTCTCTGGGCGAGTCGTTTCTGATCGTGCTTTTGGGTATCATAAGCTTAAAGATGAACAATGATCGATTTTTTAAGTATCAACCAACTGTTCTGGCCTTTATCTTTGCCGGAATCTTTACCTACTTCGAATTGAAGCACGAGCCTCTTATCGTTCGTTACGTCCCTCACATGGAAAAGATGTTTCTAGGCGCTGACCAGGGTAAATCCCTCTCGGCCCATGCCAATCCCCAAAAAGCCAACCCGTCTGAGCAGTCCACTGACGTAAAAGAATTCCTGGCCAATATTCATTCTGAGAAGACTCAGCATTCCTTTGCGATACTCTCACGACTCCTGATCGGAGTTTTCATCGCTCACGGTCTGATCATGGCCTACGCGGCTCAACACTGGTCTACCCCTAAGTGGTTCGCCTGGCGCCTCGCCATCTATCCAGGGGTTGTCGTTGCTGCCATGGCGTCTATGATGATGGCTTAGACTGACAAGGGCTGCAAAGCCTTGGCGCGCCTAGGCTCTTCATTCTTCATTCATCTTCACGCTGCTGCCTTATGAATGCTTTACGTCACTTTTCGTGTGTTTCCACTAGGCAGGAATAGCCAACTCAGTTGTGGCCTCTCTTAGATTTGGAATACAATAAAACCTGAAAGTACAAAATATTTTTTTTCCATTGATCTTGGGCTTTCAATCTCACGCTTTTCTAATTTCCCTATTCTCTACGGTTCTCCATTTCACCTGTTCAGGACTGCTTATGCTCAATACCGATTCGCTTCTGAAGTCTAGTATTGCGACCAAAGCCGTTGAGACGGAAGGCAGTGCCTTCGTAGCTCAGCATTATAATAATTGGAAGCTGGGCCTCCCCTGGGAAACCGTGTTGCCAAGTCCAAAACAGATGCCTGCGATCATCGCGGTCGGCGGCGGCAAGGGTGGAGTTGGAAAAAGCATCGTGAGCGCGAACCTCGCCGCGACAATCGCTCAATATGGATATCGTGTTCTGGTCATTGATATGGACCTTGGCTGTTCCAACCTTCATAGCCACTTCGGTGTAGCCATGCCGAAGAAAACCCTCGCGGACTTTGTCCTGACGCAGAGACTCGGTTTCCGGGAGCTTATGCAACCTGCCTCGATTCCCGGCGTCGCCTTCATCGCGGGCGGCAAAGAAGAATCCTGGTCGGAATACATGGAACAATCGAGCGATCATCTCCTGCCCCTCTGGCAAGCGATCGTCGCCAGCAAGCAGCAGTCGAAAGTCGACGTGGTCCTGCTCGACCTTGGAGCTGGAACCCAGCGCCACACAATGGACTTTTTCAGCGCCGCACACCTCGGCGTGATCACGGTGCTGCCTGAGCCTACATCTATCGAAAATGCCTATGTATTTTTTAAGATGGCCCTTTGGAAGCTCATCGAAAATCTCGGCCGTCGCTATCACCAGCCCGAAGTTGCTCAAGACATCAAAGCGGCACTGTCCACCATGGTCGGGAGCTCACTGAGCAGTGGCTATACCGCCTGTTTCCGCGAGCTCGCTTTGAGTTATCCGCAATTCATGCAAGACCTTACCCGTACTATGCAGGCTCGTTGTCACGGTATTCTCGTGAATCAGGCACGCGATCAGTCCGACATTGATCTGGGTCTCTCCATGGAGCATGTCTGTCAAAAGTACTTTGGCTTTCCATCGAAGTCTGTGGGCTACCTCAATTACGATGAAGCCGTGTTGAAATCTTTGAAAAATCGCCGTTTGCTTGTTTCGGAATTTCCTCATAGTATGATTGCTAAACGACTATCAGTTGCGGCTGCGCAATCTCTCAAAATTCTTGGCATACAACGGAGATCTTGATGATCGGTCAGCAGGGAATGGATTCTAAATCTGAGGGTAGCATCACAAAGGGCCCTACGTTTTACGAATTACTTGATGTCCCCACCAACGCCGCGCGTCTGCAGATTCGTGAAGCCTACATTCGGATCAAACACACCTACGCAAGCGGCAGCCAGGCGCTCTATTCGCTGGTTTCCGATGACGAAGCCCAATTGATGATGGAACGTGCGGAAGAAGCCTATCGGGTTTTGGACGACGAGATGCTTCGCAAAGAATATGACCAAAGAATGAATATCCAACGCGAAGTTCGGAACAACATTCAAGAATTCGGCGGACTTTCCCAAAGTGATCTGGCTCAGACCAAAGTGCGTCGTACTTTGAAGGAAGACGATGACGATCTTTCGATCTGGAACAGTTCGCAGAATACCGAGCCGCAGCGCCCTCGCACGCGTCTGCCAACTTCGTTCACCAAGATCAAAAAATTCGCCGCCCATGCTTTTGACAATGACGTTTTGGAATTGGTCAAATCCATGCAGGCCGAACCTATGCTCTTTGATGGCAAATCTCTCATTCAGTTGCGCGAAGCTGTAGGCGTGACACAGAACGAAGTCCAGGAGCGCACGAAGGTCTCTTTGGAATACATCAAAGGCCTTGAGAATAACGACTTTCATAAACTGCCATCCCTCGTGTATATAAGGGGCTTCACAAAGATCTACCTCCAATATCTCGGAATAAAAGACAGCGAGACATTGGTTGAAGCCTACACGGAAAAATACAATCTATGGCGCGAGCAGAGCAAAACACAACCATCTTAACGGTTTCCGACGCTGATTCTGGACGACTTGACCAGTATTTGACTCGGGAACTTCCAAACCACAGCCGATCCACTCTCCAAATCTGGATCCGTGCGGGGCTCGTTTTAGTGAACGGTGCCCCGACAAAAAGTGGGTTCGATCTCTCGCCCGGCGATATCATCGAAATCCTCAAGGCTGACAAACCACTCCACGATGACATAGATGCTCCGAGTATTCCTCTGGATATACTCTATGAAGACGACGCCATTTTGATCATCAACAAGCCTGCGGGCCTGACGATCCATCCCGGCGCCGGCACCCACGGACAGCCGACAGTGGCGTCCGCTTTCAAAGCCTACATGGGATCCAAAGCGCTGCCAGGTGATGAAGATCGCCCTGGTATCGTTCACCGCCTCGACAAAGAGACGACTGGTGTCATGGTTCTCGCGAAAACGCCAGAAGCGCTTCGTAACCTCGCGGCCCAGTTCAAAGACAAGACAAACTTCCGTGAATACGTGGCTCTCCTCGACGGTGTGTTGCCCGCTGATGAAATCATGCTTGAGACTTATCTCTACCGTGATCCACGTCATCGTCTTCGCTTTGCTTCGATGAGCATCGAAGAACACATGATGGAAGCCGCTGCCAAAGAGATGCAGGGCTTTCGCTACGCGAAATCCTTCTTCAATAAACGCAAGGTCTACGGCAACCGCCTGACTCTTGCGACGGTTCGTCTCAGCACCGGTCGTACGCACCAGATTCGGGTGCATGCGAAGCAATTGAAGGCCGCGGTCCTTGGTGACAACCTTTACGCTCCTACTTTGCGTCTGCCCCAAGGCTTTGCACCGGAAGTAAGAACCGCTCTTGAAGCCGTCAATCGTCAGCTTTTGCACGCCAGACGTCTCGGTATCACCCACCCTGTGGATGGAAGAAAGCTGGCTTTTGAAGCCCCTCTACCCCCGGAGTTTCGAAGCGTGCTAGAATTGTTAGAAAAGTATAATATTGCTGCCGACTGAAATCCCATGTGAGAAAGGTCTTTGAGAATGACGTTACGGTCTTTTTTCAGGACGATGCTTCTGCTTGGTTCGACTGCTGCTTCTACAGCTCTTCTAACAGCTCCCGGTCACGTGCACGCTGATGAACTGGGAACTCACGATAAGAACAGCGAATTGGTTTTTCTTCTGGTTGATAAGACCCGATTGAAAGCCGATTTGCTTACTTGGCCTGAAGATGGGCTTAAATCCGAAAAGCTCGTGTCGTTTCGCATCGCGATCGGCAAGGAGAACGGTGACAAGCAAAAGTCAGGCGATAACAAAACCCCCGAAGGTATTTATTTTGCGAAGACGATTCTGAACGGCAAAAACCTTCCCGCAAAATATGGCCCTGTGGCGATTCCCATCGATTTTCCCAATCCCCTCGATCGTTTTCTAGGTAAGACCGGATATGGTATCTGGCTCCACGGTGTGGAGCAGGATAGCCGCATTGAAGCGGCGAATGTCACCGAAGGGTGCGTGGCGTTTTATAACGCGGATATTCGCTCGCTGAGTCAGTGGCTGGTGCCGGCGGAATCTATTATTGTGATTGCTAAGGATTCGACTCAGGTGAATCGTCCTGAGGATGTGGATCAGGTGAAGAAGTTGGTTGGGGATTGGACTTCGGCTTGGAATGATCGCGATGTCGATCGCTATATCAGTTATTTTATCCCGAATTTTCGGTCATTCGACAAGCACATGAATTTGAAGACTTATAAGAAATATAAGACGCGGGTTTTTGCTTCTTATCGGCACATGGCAGTGAAGATGCAGGATGTACGGGTTTTTACGCATGATCGTTATGCAGTTGCGATTATGAATCAGGATTTTGCTGGGGATGAGCGCTTTCACGCGTTTGGACGTAAGATTTTGTACTGGCAGCGGACGGATCAGGGTGGTTGGAAGCTGTTTCATGAAGAGTTTGATGAGAAGCCTATGAGGTTTACTAATCTTTCTCGCGATAAGATTGCACAGATTATTAAGACTTCGCCTAGTACTAAGTTTTTGCAGGATGCTAGGGAGTCTAAGCTTTGATTTTCAGTGACTCTTCAAGGGCCTGTGGTTAGTGACTTTTATATGGCCTGTGTTGGTGCGATTTTCAGTGCGCCTCCCGGCGGGGGCTGAGGCTCTGCCTCAGACTCCGCGAATGGACACCAATGTCCCTTTCGAAACCCCTTGGCAAGGGCTCCGCCCTTGGAACCCGTTTTTTTGTTTTGTTTTTTTGTGTTTATTTGGCTTTTGCCGTTGTGGTTTCTGGAACGGCTCCTGGTAGGATTACTGCTTTTAATTGTGTTGTGCTTCCCCGAAGTCTCCTAGGTCGATCAGCTTGATGTTGTCGATCGCGGTTCCCCGATTGGCTAGGGGCTGTTGACGTTTGAGATACGTGATTGAAAGAGAGCTCAGACGTTGCCCTAGCCGTTAGCCGTAACCCTTGCCATTGGGGTGATCGTGATCGTCCCCTCGCCCTTTGCCGTGACTCAGCAGAGGTAAAATGTCCAAGGGCAAGGCCTCTAAGGCGACTTGGGTCAGGGGGGGCGCGGTTATCAAATCACGAGCCAAGCTCAATTGATCCCGTTTCCCCCACAATGCCCTTCGCACCGGACTCGCACTATTAATGCATCCGGCGCTGCCAAGAATCGCTGGCACGATAAAGTTTATGGGACCTAGCTCACTGGTCTAGCTGCACACCAGCTGACACGGTAATCGGAGTACAGACCCCAGGTACCGTAAATTTCTGTTGCGCTCCACTTCGTCCAGCTGTTACCGCCTCGACTTTTGGGGGTCTGGCGTGATGCAAATCTCCTGATCTTCATGTCCATTTGCCACTTCACATAGTTGAGGTCATAACCCGAGTTTCCCCAGCGGAAATAATTAACCCAGCCTCTAACGCGTGGATTAATATATTTCTGCACAACTTCCTTCACAGGTGTCGATAAGCTTTTGTCGAGGACGGCTTGGACTTCCTTTAGGAGATTAGATCTTTTCGTCTTTTGGGGGTGACTCAACACCGTTATTCTTCCAGGCTTCGTGCGATTCGCAGTGCCTCGAAACGTGTACCCAAGAAACTCGAAGCTTGCCCCTATTTTGAATTTTATCACCTTCGATTTTTCTTCGTTGACGACAACATCCAGTCGATCCAGTTCTTGCCTTAGTCGCTTCTCAACCATGACTTGCCAGTGTTTGGCATGCGTTTGGTCGCTAACTTGAACAATCAGGTCATCTGCAAAACGCGTGTAGCGAATGCGCTCATACTTACCTTTGTTGGAAACCTTTTGCGCCTTCTCAAGCATCTTATCGACTTCGTTCAGGTACAGGTTAGACCATAGAGGCCCTATCACTGACCCTTGCGGGAGACCAATATTACCTGATGTTTTGAGGAATTTGCCACACGAAATGAGGCAAAAGAAAGCATCTTCGAATGGATTGAAGTGTATTATAATCGACAGCGTATTCATTCTACGCTTGGCGTATCAAACGCCCGAGTGCTATGAGCAACTCGCGAACGCGAACCACTCTTAACTCACAGTCCGATTTATGAGGGGAACTTCAAACTAAGGCTCTACTGATTCAGGCACTGTCAAAGGCAAAAGAGCTTGGACTTACCATGACTCCGAATGTCTTGGTCGACAGCGCGACAGAACATATAAACACGCATGTCGATTCTCTTAGGCTCTGAGCAT
>JACMPP010000076.1 GCA_014377445.1 Oligoflexus sp. | reverse complement strand
CCGTAGGAGATCAAAACGTAGTCGGCGATCCAGATTGGAATTTCCCGGCCATTGGTTGGATTGATCGCATACGCGCCTGTGAAAACACCAGTTTTCTCGGTGCTCGCGATACGTTCACGGTCGCCTTTATAAAGCGCATCTTCCTGATATTTCTTAATCGCCGGGAATTGCTCGGCTGTCGTAATCGTCGCCACGAGAGGATGCTCAGGGGCTAACACGAGAAAGGTCGCTCCGAAGAGCGTATCGGGACGGGTTGTGAAGACAGTGACGGTCGGCTGGTGGCCTTTGACCGCAAAGCTGACTTCGGCGCCTGTGCTTTTGCCAATCCAGTTTCTTTGCATCTCTTTGATCGACTCAGGCCAATCCAGGCCTTCGAGATCCTCCAGCAAACGATCCGCGTAAGCGGTGATCTTCAGAATCCACTGGCGCATTGGCTTTTTGATAACAGGAAAGTCACCAACTTCCGAACGTCCATCGATCACTTCTTCATTGGCGAGGACAGTGCCGAGTTCTTCGCACCAGTTCACCGATTGCTCAGCCTGGTAGGCAAGACCGCGTTCGTAGAGCTTTAAAAAGATCCACTGGGTCCACTTATAATAGTTCGTATCGGTCGTGTTGATCTCACGATCCCAGTCATAGGACAGACCGATCGATTGAATCTGACGACGGAAGTTGTCGATGTTTTTGTAGGTCGTGTCGCGCGGGTGCGTTCCCGTCTTCACGGCGTGTTGCTCCGCAGGGAGACCAAAGGCATCCCAACCCATAGGATGAAGGACATTAAAGCCTTTCATGCGTTTGAAGCGCGAGACAATATCGGTCGCGGTATAACCCTCAGGGTGACCCACGTGAAGGCCAGAGCCCGAAGGATAGGGGAACATATCGAGTACGTAGTATTTGGGTTTGTTCGTTGTGTCAGGCGTCTTGAAGGTCTTTTTGGCGAGCCAAAAGTCCTGCCATTTTTTCTCGATGAGCTTGTGATCGTAGTCCACTTGCGCCTGATCCATGGTCGTCTTCTCCGGGTGCTCGTTAGGAACCCGAAGCTACCACAAATCACCCGAACCGCTCAACAGGCGCTGTTGAGAGCGGGTGAAAACGCGCGATGGGCCCTGATCACTTGATTTTGAAAGAATCGGCCTGAAACTTGAATTGGATGTAGGTGATAAAAAAGTCCAATATCAGAATGGCGACATAAGAATTCACAACGGCCCTTGTCGTCGCACGACCTACGCCTTTGGCGCCGCCTTGGGCATTAAAACCCTCGTAGCATCCAATAGTTGCAAATACGAAGCCAAAGAGCATCGCTTTTTGGACGCCCATGAGAAGGTCGTCTGTATCTATAATCCATTCGATTTTGGCGAAGAAGTCGGCGACATCGACATTGTAGAACATCACGCCGACCACGAAGGCCGATAGAACTCCGGCTACGGTCATGAGGCTCGACAGGAGCGGCATCATGAGAACGGAAGCAAGGATCCTGGGGGCGCAGAGGTAGTTGTAAGGATCGACGGCCATAACCCGCATCGCATCGATCTGCTCGTTTACTTTCATGGATGCTATTTCGGCGGCCATCGCCGACCCCGCGCGTGCCGTCACAAGGAAGGCTCCCACCACCGGAGCCAGTTCGCGGGCCAGAGCAAAGCCGGTCGAAGCGCCGATCATGGATTCTGTCCCGAAGACGACAAAAATTTCCCCGAGCTGAAAGCCAAAAATCCCGCCGACCATGATACCCGCTAGGATACAGATGACGAGGCTTCGGTTGCCGACAAATTCAAGCTGGGCAAAGAGTAGGTCGAATTTAACGAGAGGCTTGAAGGCCTTTTTAACGCTCCGTCCAACGAAGACAGAATAATCGCCGACACCCTGGGTGGTGCTTTGAATGTAGGCGCCAAGGACTCGGGGAATATAGGTCAGCACCAGGGGTTTCTCCATTGCGCTCAAGAGGGTTATCCAAAGAGCATAGCGAATGCGCGGTCAATGGTACGCATTACAAGATTGGCATTCTACAAGAGCATCATCTATAATCGACCTATCCTGATCGACCTGTCCCGAACCTGTGGAGATGATAGCGTGAAAAAGTCACTCGCACAGACGGCAATACGACGTCCCCTAGCACACATCTTCTTGCTCTCAGTCACCCTCGCGCTCTCAACTTCTCAAAATGCCTGGGCGCTTTGTACGACTCTCATCAAAGGTCCTGTGGCGATCGAAGTCAAGGAGTGCAATGCAACGACGCCAGAAACGACTTTTGCCTCGCGAGACTCCCAGTATAACTTCATCAGGGATTTACCTCCAGCGAATCGTAAGCAGATCCTGAATAGCTATCGCGGGATTCTGGTCGAGGGCACAGTGACTCAATCTCAGGCGATTCGCACAGGAATCAGCGAGGAAAAAGGCGCTCTCATGAACGAGCCTATAATCGCGCTTATCCCGCAGGGTGGTACGACCTGCGATGCAGTCTCGGGCAAAACGATCGAGGTCCAGCTCAAGCAAATCTGCTGTGACGGCGGCGGGAATTCCCCCTGTCTCCTCGACACGAGTTATATCCTCACGCAAGTGAAGGTGACCGATCTGAAGGCGGCAGGTAAGGCAAAGGCGGAAAAACGGACGCCTGAGTCCCAGGCTCTTTATGCGAAAGCCAAGCAGGCGATCGGCGTGCGCGATTGGAAAGCAGCTACGGGGTTCTTCGAGCAATTGCGAAGCAAGGGCGAACTCGATGTGAACCAACAGTTCCAACTCGCGGCCATCTATCGTGAAATGGACAAATGCCCGAAAGCTCTGCCCCTCCTCGAAGGTCTTCAACACAGGTTCGAAGCCAAAGATTATTGGACCGATACAGAAAAAGCGGTGAAAGGGGGATCCTTCCTCTATGCGCGCTGTCTGGCGATGATGGGCAAGGCCTCCGAGTCGGTCCTAGTGCTCCAGGGCTTTCTCGTCGAGAAATCACGCTTCCGCAAAGAGATCGGGGATTCGCTTCATCACAAAGACTTCGGTGGCATTCGAACATCGAAGTCCTATCTGCGCTATAAAGTATCGGCGGAGAAGGCCATGGTCCCGTCCGCCGATGATCCGGAGAATTAATATTCGGTTCTGAGATGCTCTTCAAATTTGATAAGCGCGCGGGCCCGGTGAGAGATTTGATTCTTCACGTCATCACCGAGTTCCGCAAATGTCTCGTGAAACGCACTGGGAATGAAGAGAGGGTCATAACCAAAGCCTTTGAGTCCCGAGGTCTTCTTCACCAGATGCCCATCACAATGTCCTTCGAAAAATATCGGATCCGCCCCCTCCTGCAAAAAGCAAATCACACAAACAAAGCGCGCCTTCAATTCCTCTTCGGGAAGATGATTGATCTCTTTCAGCAGCTTGAGGTTGTTGTCCTCATCATTCGCGTTGGGGCCCGCATAACGCGCCGAGTAAATTCCCGGAGCGCCCTTCAAAGCCACAACTTCGAGGCCTGAATCATCCGCAATCACGGTGTGCGCACCCTTGGCCAAAACCGCCTGGGCTTTGATCAACGCATTTTCGCGAAATGTGTGACCGGTCTCATCCCATGAGATGCCAGGCGCTAACTCGTCGCAAGCCCTGATATCCCAGGACTTTCCAAGGATGGATTGAATCTCGTGGACCTTATGTTTATTCTGACTCGCCAGGTAAATTATTGACATAAGCTGCTCCAGCTGTGTTAAGTGTGGCCACCACTTGAATCCACGGTTAGGACGAGGTCCTTCATGAAAGCAGAAGATATCATCGAGAGAATACAGGCGTCGATCCCGAGCGCTCAAATTAGAGCTCACGATTTGACGGGTGGCGGCGACCATTGGCAAGTCCACATCACCGCTGCTGAGTTCAGCGGCCTGAATATGGTCGAACAGCACCAACTGGTTTATAAAGCTTTGGGTGAGTGGATGGCGGGGCCTATTCATGCGCTGAGTTTGAATACGCGCACACCCTGATCATTTCCCGTTATCAGCCCTGCGAGATTGACGTCGAAGTGCTTCTGCAGCTTGAGCCTTACGGACTCGAGCGAAGATGTCGGGAGAATTGTGTAGCAGTTGTGGGATGATTTTCTTGATCTGGGTTTCGAGACTAGGCGGAACTGAAAAAATCCCCATCTCTCGGAAGTAAGCCACAATGATCTTTTCCAGAATCTCACTCTCGATACGCCAATCTTCGATAATTGCGAGCAGCGCCTTATCGTTAAAGCGTTGAGCTACAAAGATTTCGATGGGTTGTGGTTCGACTAGCATGGCAAATTTACCTCATACCCAAGCGTGTGCCAGTCTTATCGGCTATGTCTTTTAGGTATTTAGTAATTTTTCGGTAAATTTTCATGGATAAACATGTGTTTTTCTCTTGAGAATTGTACAACGATTGGGCAATTGGCCAAAAAAGGCAATGACTAAAGCAGAGATTTCGAGGCAAGCTTGGGGCTTGGAACGCACACCTTAGGGGAGGGGTATATGGGAACCAGGGCAGAGAAGAAGGCTAAGACCAGAAAGAATATCATTCAGGCCGCCCTCAATCTCAGCACGACGAATGGCTTTGCATGTCTAAGCCTTCGCGAGGTGACACGAGCGGCCGGTATCGCACCGACCTCATTCTATCGCCACTTTAAAGATATGGAAGATCTCGGCCTCGCATTGGTCGATGAAGTCTCCCTGACTCTGAGACAACTCCTTCGTCAGTCCCGTCGTCGCGCCCGCGTTCGTCGCGGTGTGATCAGGACCTCGGTCGAAACCTTTATGGAATACCTGGAGAACAACGAGCAACACTTCCGTCTCCTCATGGGCGAAAGACTCGGTGAGCAAAAAGGCTTCCGTAAGGAAATCAAAAAAGAAACCCGACGTTTCGTTGAAGAACTCGCTGAAGATATCGTCAAAGAATCCGAAGCCAGCCAACGCGATATCCTCAATCCAGAACTCGTTGCTGAAACGATGATTACAGTCATCTTCAACCTTGGTATGGAAGCTCTCGAATTGCCTTCTAAGCAGCGTATCGAGATCGCTGAGCGCATGGTCAACCAACTTGAGATCGTGTTGCTGGGCGCTGAAGCTTATTCCAAAGGTTGGAAAGCCAGTTCGGGCGGTCGGCTCCCAAGTCTTCTGACTGTCAACGAAGTTGCTCACATCGTGGCCGAGAGCGATCACGGTATGAACAATCGCGAATCTATTGATCACAGTCGTGCTGCTGTCTCCCTGATGTAATTGCTGTAATCCAAGCAAATCAAAACGCCCGTCGCGCTGACAAAGCCCGCCGGGCTTTTTTTGTGCGTTTTTTGATTCTGTAATATATTGATTAGTTTACAAAAATTGATTGGTTTTACAAATGACCTTAAAGTCTTGCCCGGACGTCCGATAGCTCCTTTGGACTTATTATAGAGGTTAAGACTATGAAACATTTCGAATCCAGGACCTACACATCAACCCTTTTTGCTTTGGGCCTATTCGCCCTGACGATAAATCTTCCCGCCTGTGCAACCAACATGCAGATGGCAGCCAAGACCGAAGAACAAGCTGCTGATGACGCCGCTATACAAGTGGACGCCATGATCAAGGAGGCGGAAGCCGAGACGACTGAAGAGGAAATCAAGGACTACACCGTTGCGGACGTGCAGAGCTTTGATCCGCAGGGTATCGTCGTGCACTTCGAGTTTGAGAAAGCCACGCTTTCGCCTATGACCGTGGCCTCTCTGGATAAGATCGTAAAGGGGATGAAAAAGGATCCTTTGTCGAACATCACCATCAAAGCGCACTCCGACAAGCAGGGTGAAGAGCGTTTTAACGAGAAGCTCAGCGCCCGCCGCGCGAAGGTTATCAAAGACTATTTGATCTCGCATGGGATCGATGAGGACCGTTTGGACCCGATGTATTTGGGTGCAACCGAACCTCTGGATGAGGCGCCGACTGTAGCGGCCTATAAGAAGAATCGCCGGGGGGAGTTTAATATCAATTATGGACCGAGTTCATTTGGTCCGGCGAAGTAATCAGAGATTTCCATCCAGAATGATTCGATAGCTACGCTCGACGGCCTTCAAACATCTTAGAACACTGTTTTCCAAGATGAGTTCGCGTTGAGCATAGCCCTTCACAACATGCCCTCCGACCTGGGTTTCAAAACAGATCGGTAAATACCCATCTCCCATCAGGATAGAATCGGCGAAGAGCCGCGCTGTTCGTCTATTGCCATTGGTATAGGGGTGAACGTTGCCGACCCAGATATAGGCCAAAGACGCTCTCAAGAGGGAGTCTGCTTGCGGGAGTATCTTTGTTTCAAGAATCGTGTCGATTGAACGATGAAGTTAGGGTGGGGGAGTTTTGTTAATTTTAGGTGAAGATGGAGAGAGTTGCTGTGTGATTGGCGTGTTAGTCGCAAAATAGTCACGAGCTTGAAATACATGAAAAAAGGCTAACAATCAATTTGTCGACTTACTCAAGCAAATCCACCGGCCGCGCACTCACCAACCACTCAATGTGATTCCCAGTCCGCTTCGTATGATCATTCAGAATCCCGCGATCGCCATAAGGCGCCTCGGCAACGGCCGCAGCGTATTTGCGTTCCAGCATTCTCTCGATATGCAGACAAGCGCCATGGCTCGTGCGGTAGGCCCACTGGCGACCCAGGTGACGGCCGAGGCCGTGGGCGATCATGCCGATTTCGGGAGAGAGGGAAAAACCCTTCTTATCGGGAATACCACGGTTGTACACAATTAGATTAACGAGATTCTTCGCCTGCTGGCGATGAGCCTCGATGACTCCGGCCACGGCTTCGTCTTCAATTTGCAAACATTCAGCGCAGCGACGATACATTTCGATTGCGCCGAGTTCGAGCTGCAGAAGCTTATTGAGCATACGGAGATAGTTGTTGTTTTCGAATAAAGTGGAATAGGGCATCGAACGGCTTCGGGGGAGCTGAAAAGTAAGTACCAATGTAGAGTCACTTGAAAGCCAACTTGATGTGCCCATAGAAGCCTCCGAATCAAGCCTTATATATACCACTCTCGCGGATCTTTCCACAGTCTAATGCTTCACTGTGGCCGTATGCGCGGGTTTGAGCTGACGATTTACTCAGCCTGGCAACTTATGATTTTGCCATATTTACTTGAAATTACAAGCTCCTGCTCTCGCTTGAGCCGACCTTCGTCCTTTCTCATCAAGGCATTTAACCCCGATTTCGACAAATACCCAATGCTAGGCCCTTCGCGAGACTAGGGACAGGTTTGAGCTAAGTAGCGAAAATTTCGGGCGCCTGATCGCGCCTTTTCGAATTGGGAAGAGGAGAGCCTAAGAGCGATGCTAATCGGCGGAGCTCAGATATTGCCGGGTCGATTCCATCATGGTTAGAAAACCGTTGCGGTCGCCCTTCTCAACGAGGCTGCGCAGGCGGTCCAGCACCTTTTGAAGATTGGTATAAAGATTAGGCCCATGAGGGTTCAAAGATTGGATATCAAAGTAGAGCTCATGGTTCTCAGAAAAGATCGCGCAGGCAGTCCTCGCCTGATGAAGAAAGGTTGATCCGCCTTTTTTCCTGCCTTCGCTCATGGTGATATTCTGCTCACTAAGCGTGATGCCAAAGAGCAGGTTCACGAAGTGCGCGAGGCCCAGAGTCGCTAGCATCTCTTTGTCGTGATCCTTGAGGTCGATCGTGACAAGATTGGCACTGGTGGAATGGAAGTAGAGTGAGGCAGCTTCCTCTGAACAGAGGCCTTTTTCCCTGCAAATTAAGATATTTTTATCGAGGAGGAGATCTGTATCCGGCCCAAACATGGGGTGGATCGAAGCGATCTTCAGTCCTTCGTTTTGCATCGCCTTGATGCCGTGCAAAAGGGGCGACTTCAAAGAACTGGTTTCAATGACCATACCCGTTGGCTTCTGAGCCGCGATCGATTGGAGAAGCATCTCCGATGTTCGAATAGGACAGGCGAGGAGTATAAGTTCGTAGCGATTGAGATCGCTGTTGATATCGTTGTGACGTTGGTAAGAATCGGGGAGCTCGTCGCTCTTAATATCGTAGATTGAAACGCGAAATCCGATGGACTGAAAGTACTGCGAGAACCATTTGCCCATGCGGCCCAGACCACCGACGACCAGAACCTGCTTGAGTTCCATGTCCGGGGACTTGGCTTTAGCCTGATGCAATTTATTCTGTTCATTCACCGAATGGCCCATGAGCAAAGTCATAAGATCTTCGATAAAGTCTGGCGCCAAACCCAGGGCGCGGGCCTTTTCCCGCGACCGTTCAATGATCTCTTTCTCGACCCGAAAATCTTTGACCGGTAGCTGATGCTCAGCCTTATATTGGCCAATCTTCAGAGCAAGTTCCATACGCCTTGCCGTGATCCTGATGATTTCGCTGTCGATCGATCGAATCTCTTGTCGCCAAGCATCCAGATCCTGAGTCATGGCCGGTCCCTCTGTAGCATTCTTTGACAGTTTGCGAGTGTCTGGTCGGGAAGGTCCCGAAAAGGTCTCGCTAAGCCTCTGATATCGCGCCTCCTGGATCCTACAGATTTGGCCGCGATCTTGCAAAAGAAAGCTTGTGATTGTTGCTGCGGAGGTTTTTATGCGGTTGTTAATTTGCTTGAGCTGGTTACTGATTAGCGATGTTTTGTTAGCTGGAATTTCACCTATATGCTCCATCGCCGGACCTAAGGCGAAACAGAGCGAGAACCTTATGAGTGCCCTTACTCTCGTACCTACACCAGCATTTTTGGTTTTGGAGATGGAGGGTAAGGCTAAATTCGTACCCCCTACCAAAGCGTATGCCGACGTCCTCCAGACTTCGGACCGTAGTATTATTATCAACGACGTCGAAGAGCTGAGATTTATTTCTCAAACCCTCGCCCATAGTAATATCCTTCTCGTACTGGAAGGTAAGAACGAATGGGACGCGGAGAAGTCCCGCAAGGTTTTGTCCGTGGCAAAACTTCTTGATATCAAAGTTTCTATGCTTTGGTTGGGCGATAAGGCGAGTCCCAAAGCTTTGAAGGACATGGTCGTTCAAAGTGGTGGTGCTGCCTTTGATACAAAAGACCTTTTCCAACGTGTCGACAGACTCTGTCGCGAGTCGTTGGCTGTAAAATAAGCTTAAATTTTGCGTTTTTATGCTCTTTTTTGTGTGTGTTGGGGCAGTTACCATGGGTAGCTGTCCTTTTTGAGCGTCTACTAAAAAAAGGGGCTAGTCTCACCATGAGACCCGGCCTCAAATTCGATTGGGTCGAGACTATGGGCGAAGTTTAAGGGCCCGATCGATGTGCTCGTCTTTTAACTCAATAGATTGATCCATATCGGCAAGTGTTCTGGCGACACGCAGAAGTCTCACTGTCGAGCGGGACGAAAAACAAATTTTTGAAAGTTTAGTCATGATCTCTAAGCGTCTTTCTGTTGAAATCTGACTCGATTCAAAAATATCTTCAATGGAAGCTTCCGCGTTATCCCTCTCACTACCCCATCGCTTATGCATAAAAGCTCTGGATCGAGCGACTTCCGTAAGGAGTGCATGAGTCTGATTCTGGATTGGAGGTTTTAATTGAGAAGGCAGTAATTCTGGCATTTTGTAATGCATATCAATTCTTTCAAGGAGAGGTCCCGACATTTTGCTCATGTATCCGAGGATTTTTTTACTCGAGCATTTACAAAGCTGTCGAGAGCTATCTGTGAATCCGCATGGACAGGTATTGCAGGCCGCAACCAGTTGGACTTTAGATTTCCAAGTGATTTTCCTGTGGGCGCGCGAAATATTAAGGAGCCCCGTCTCCAACGGTTCCCGTAAGGATTCTAGCAAGTCCCGTCTAAATTCGGTTAGTTCATCAAGAAAGAGTACACCTCCGTGAGCCAGAGACATTTCCCCTGGTTCTTGAGGCGTTCCCAGCAAGGCGAAGGGGTTGGTTGTGTGGTGTGGTTGTCGAAATGGTGCGTGCCCTCTTAATAAAGATGTCGAGACCTTCTTGTCCACCAGACTATGAATTCGCAAGGCATCGAGATGAGTCGCTCCCTGAAGGCGCGGCAATAGACTGGGAAGTCTTTGTGCAAACATCGATTTGCCGCAACCCGGCGTTCCCTTCATCAAAAGGCTGTGACGTCCTGTAGCAAAACAAATCGCAATCCTCTGCAGATTTTCATCCAGGTGCATATCATCGAAGTTCGGTGAGGGCGGTGCTTCAGGTATGGCAATGCCTCTTTCCACCTCCGGTGGCCCAACCCCCTCCACCAACCACGCAAGAACCTCCTTCAAAGTATGAAAGCAAAGATACTGAAACCCCGTTCCATGGACCTTCGCCACCTGCTCCAGGACCATCATCTCCTCCGCATTCTCCGCGGCGATCACAACCCCTTTTAAGCCCTGCTCAATCGCAGTCAGGATCAACGGGACAATGCCCCTCGCCGGCCGGAGGCTCCCATCCAACCCCAACTCTGCGGCAAAAAGCCAGTCTTTGGGATCGTTCTTCGGCGCTCTTTCGCCCGTGAGGGCCGCCAGGCTAATCGCAATGGGCAGATCGAAATGGTTGCCCTCCTTGCGGCAATCCGCGGGCGAAAAGTTGATGAGGATCCTCTTGTGACCCATTTTGTAGCCTTCGCGCTCAAGGACCGTTTTTGCCCTCTCTTTGCCATCCCGACACAAATCGCTGATGTTGCCGACCATTTGCATGCCGGCGAAGCCGCTGGTTGTCGTGCATTCGATCGTGACGAGCCGGGCTTCGGTGCCGTCCACTGTCGCTGTCCGCGTGAGACTTTGCATAGCTTTCCTCCGTAGACCTAGCTAACAAATCGCGTAGAAAAAAGAGCCCGACATAATCTCGTCTCTACTGACATTTAGCGGTGCTTTGTGTTAGTTATAGTCCCTACAGAGGCTCGATTCCGTCATAAGAAAGTAGATCAAAATGACTCATAGTTCCGCGATTGATCAGCTCTATGATCATTCCAAAGCTCAGGTTGCCGCCGCCGTTCAAAAAGCTCTGCTAGGATCTTTAGCCGAAGTTCCAGCCGGTCTGGAAATCGATAAGATCTACGGAATGCTCGAGCGTCCACCTGAAGCGCACATGGGCGACTATGCTTTGCCCTGTTTCCGTTTGGCCAAAGAGCTCAAACGCAAACCGCAAGAACTCGCGGAAGAACTGAGCAAGGCCCTCTCAACCAGCGGATCGCCCTGGATCGAAAAGATCGATACTGCCGGCGCCTTCATGAACATTCATGTTCCGGCCGCAGCTCTCGCAAAATATTTGATTCCAAGCATTTGTGACGGAAGTCTGGCCGCCCGCAATACGAAAAGCGCGCTTCCGCGTCCGGACGTGATGATCGAGTATTCGCAGCCGAACACTCACAAATCCTTTCACGTCGGTCACATGCGCAACGTGGTTCTCGGCGATAGCCTGGGCCGCATCTACAAAGCCTGCGGTTATCCCGTGACGATGGTCAACTACATCGGAGATGAAGGCGCTCACATCGCCAAGTGTCTCTGGTACATTCTCAAAAACAAACACAAGGCTCCTGCGGATCACCGTGGCGAGTGGTTGGGCCAGATGTATGCGGCCGCAACCAATGTTCTCGAAGATGCTACAGCTGACGAAAAGCCGGTGTATAACGCTGAGGTCTCTCAAGTCCTCCGTTATATCGAATCGAAAAAAGGCGAGACCTACCAACTCTGGAAAGAGACGCGGGAATGGTCGCTCGATGACTTCAGAGAAATTTATGCCTGGTCCGGCGCTCACTTTGATCACTGGTTCTACGAATCAGAAGTCAGCGAAGAGAGTCAGGAGATCGTCGAAGAATATCTCAAGAAAGATGTTTTCGTGATCAGCGACGGTGCTGTAGGCCTCGATCTCAAAGAAGAAAAATTGGGTTTCGTCATCCTCCGCAAGTCGGATGGCAACACCACCTACGCGACCAAAGACCTGGCGCTCGCGCGTCGCAAATTCAGTCAGTTCAAAACCGAGAAGGCGATCTACGTGGTGGCTTCGGAACAGAACCTGCATTTCAAACAGGTCTTCCGCACCCTTGACAAGATGGGCTTTCAACAGGCTAAGAACTGCTACCACCTTTCTTACGGAATGGTGACTCTCCCTGACGGAAAGATGTCGTCGCGTAAAGGCAACGTCATCACGTTCAGCGAGCTCCGTGAACGCCTCGGTCTCGAACTCGCCAAATATCTTGATAAGTACAAGGGCGAATGGAGCGATGCAGAAATCGCCGATGCCTCGCATAAACTTGCGACAGGCACGATTCGTTATGGAATGGTCTGCTCGGATCCCGTGAAAGACATCGTCTTCCACCTCCAGGACTGGTGTGACTTCGAAGGCAACACAGGGCCTTACCTGATGTACGCCTACGCCCGTACCCGTTCGATCCTGCGCAAAGCCAAGGATAGCGGTATCAGCAACTCGGATGCGAAGCTTTCGCTCCTGAACAGTCAGGAAGAGAAGGAACTGCTTCGCTACCTGAACGATCTGAATAACGTCATCATTCAGGCCAGCGAATCGAACAAACCCAGTCTACTCTGTCACCATCTCTTCAACATGAGTAAGGCCAATAACCGCTCGCTTGCCGTCAACCTTGTGCTCAAGGCCGATAGCCCGGCCCTGCGGTCGGCTCGCGTACTCCTGGCGGAAGCCTTCACCGAATCCCTGAAATACGGTCTGAGTCTGCTCGGCATTGAACCACCAGAGAGGATGTAAGCGATGGATATACTCAGGATAGCGGGAGCAAGTCTGAATCAGGTTCCCTTCGACTGGGAGGGCAACGTTCAGCGTCTGAAGGTCCTCATTCACGAGGCCAAGGCGCAGAGCGTTCAGGTTCTTTGTTTTCCTGAGTTAAGCATCACGGGCTACAACTGCGAGGATATGTTCTCCAGTGTTCATACCGCGCGTATGGCCCTTACGAGTCTCGAAAGGATCATGGCCGAAACCGATGGCATCACCGTCCTGGTTGGGCTCCCGATCTATCATCGGGGCAGCATGTATAACTGCGCGGCGGTTCTGCAGAATAAAAAGCTCCTCGGCATCAACGCCAAGAAGATTCTCACCCGGGAAGGGGTGCACTACGAACCGCGTTGGTTCCGTCCCTGGCCTTTCCACCATGTGGATCCCATTCGAATCTTTGGACAGGAGGTGCCCTTTGGCGACGTCACTTATCAATTGGGTAATCTGCAGCTTGGCATTGTTATCTGCGAAGAAGCTTGGTCCTCGGAAGGCACGGCCTCCGACTCCTCCCTCTCCGGCTGCGAACTCGTAGTCAACCTCAGTGCCTCACACTTCGCCCTTGGCAAGTCCCAGATCCGAGATACTTTGGTCGCGGATGCAAGTCGCGCCTTTCAAGCCTATTATCTCTACACCAATCTCGTGGGTCTTGAGAGTGGCCGCATTATTTATGATGGCGAAATTCTTCTGGGAGAGTTTGGCAAAATCTCCCGTCGGGCCAAGCGCTTTCAGTTGAACGATGGCAGTCTACTTGTTCGCGATATCGATCTGGATCTGGCACGCGTGTCCAAGCTCAAGAATCGCTCGGTGCTCGATAATACTCTGACTGCAGCCTACGATCGCACCGTGAACGGGGCGGCTTTGCAAAAGCTCCCTGCCAACGCGCCCAAGATCTACGAACACTGCCAGGGCGTGAAAGACGATCTCTATCCCACGAAAGACATGGAATTCGTTCAGGCCGAGAAGGTGGGCCTCTTCGATTACCTACGCAAATCCAGCAGCCAGGGCTTTATGATCTCGCTCAGCGGGGGTTGTGATTCGAGCGTGATAGCCACTCTCTGCGCGCATATGCTGGCCGAGGCGCTCAAGGAGCTTGGACCTCAGGAACTTGCTAAAAAGCTGAACTGGCCCCTCCCTGCGCAGCCTGAAGATCCCCGCTCGTGGATGCGCGCGCATGTGACCACGGTCTATCAAAGTACGGATCAAAGCGGAGATGTAACTAAGAACGCAGCCCGTGCGCTTGCGGAAGCTCTCGGTACAGACCATATGGAAGTGAATGTCCAAAGCCTGGTCAATGATTATATTGGACGCGCGGAAACGGTGATCGGACGCCGTTTGGATTGGCAGAAGGATGATATGCCCTTGCAGAACATTCAGGCCCGTACCCGCGCACCGATGGTCTGGTTATTAGCGAATATCAAAGGTTTTCTGCTCCTCGCGACGAGCAATCGAAGCGAGATCGCGGTGGGATATGCGACTATGGATGGGGATACTGCGGGTGGGCTAGCACCGATTGGTGGCATCGACAAAGCCTACCTGAGGCGCTGGCTAAAGTGGGCTGAAACATCATGTTTGGTAGGTCTTGGCCCAATCGCTGCTTTGCGTCTGGTTAATGATCAGGAGCCCACGGCGGAACTGAGACCCCGTGAAGCAGGGCAGACGGATGAGACCGATCTCATGCCCTACGATATCCTCAATTCGATAGAGGCAAGTTTCATCCGGGATAAACGTGAACCAGAATCAGTGCTTGAGTCCCTCCGCACGGATTATCCGAATTACGATTCGCAAACTTTGAAAAAATACATTTCCCGATTCTATGAATTGTGG
>JACMPP010000075.1 GCA_014377445.1 Oligoflexus sp. | reverse complement strand
TTCGAATCGTAATAGCGGACGTAGTAATAACCATCTTTCAAAGACACGGCAGGAATGGAAACTAAGATTTTATTGTCTGTGGCCAGGGCATCGTAGGTGAGGTCCCCATAATTTATCGTAGCGATGGGACTGGCCAACGGAAAGGAGCTAAAGCTTGCCGACGAGCTAAAAAAGACTTGATACTGAGTGATACGAGAATCAGGCGTTCCCCCAAAGGTCAGTTCGACTTTCGCAGTACCATCGGCCCAGCTGCCAAGAACATCGGCCGATAGGACTCCAGCAAAGACGATAGGATTTTCGACTGTTATCGTGGAGCTTGAGACCACATAGCCTGACACGTTATCTGCCAGGTCTCGGGATTGGATACAGGCGTAGTAGGGCGTCGCAAGTGGCCCGGATAGACTTACAGGCGAAGCGACTGAAGTCTTAGCACTGACACAGCCGACCGAGCAAGCCGCGTCCGTACAAAGCTTGGCATCACTATAACGGAAATTAAGATCTGTCCCCGTGCTAAAGCTCACAGGGAATGAGGAACTAAGGGAATAGGTATTGGGCAGGGTGACGGCCGAGGGGGCTGTCGGCAGTGTCGTGTCGATCACCAAAGCCTTTTGTCCGGCGATGGAATTCACGCCAGGACTTGGGAGAGTAAGATTCGCATTATTAGAGCCCGCATCTTGAATCGTGCCCGTAGCGCCTAGGCTTAGGGCTGTGGTCGAAAAGAGATCGAGGTCAGCACTGACGTCGGTGGCAGCTACGGTGTAATTGAAGACCAAAGTATTCGTTCCACTACCCGAACTGTAAAGGGCATCGGTATCAGGCACTCCGGTTTCAAGCTTAAGCCTGAGGTCTGTGCCGTTGGCGACAAAAACATTTTCAGAGAAACTCACCGTGATTGGCACAACAGCAGCTTGCTTAAAATAGCCATCTGTCGCTGTCGAAGAAACATTGGTCACTGTAGGGACGGAAGTATCGACTGTAATGGGCAAAGTCGATGCAATCCAAGCGCTAGTATTACCAGCCGTATCAATGCCTTGCACGCAGCCGTAGTAAGTTCCACCGTTCACCCCTGCCATGGATTTGGGAGAGACTGTGGAAGTACTCACGCTGATGCAAGAACTCACGCAATCATTGGCTGAACAAAGTTTGCTGTTATGCGTGCTGAAATGAATATCAGTGCTATTCGCCCAGCTCATGTTAAAGCTAAGCGTCGTACTGCTTGCCCCTGCAAATCCAACAGAAGCTGGAGCACTAGGGGCAGTCGTATCGATCACTAAAGCTTTGTGCGTAGAAATCGAATTGGCCCCTGACAGAGAAGGCAGAGTTAAAACAGCATTGTTTCCCGAATCATCGCGAATCGATCCCGCTCCGATGCTAAGCGCAGCTGTGGACTGCGCTTCAAGATCACTGGCGGTATCCCCTGCTTGAACTGTGTAGCCAAAACTAAGAGTATTCGTCCCACTCCCTGTCAGGTAAAGCGCGCTTCGATCCGTCGCCCCAGTTTCTAAAAGAAGACCAAGATTTTCGCTACCGAGAACAAAGACTGGCTTTGAGAACTGCACCGTCAAGGTCAGAGTCGAGCCAAGTTTATAGATGCCGTCCGCTGTACTGGAGGAAACATCAGTGACTACAGCTGGGCTCAAATCCACAGTTAAAGTCGAAACAGATGCCACCCAACTCGTCACATTAGCCGCTAAATCCTCACCTTGGACGCAGGCATAATAAACACCGCCGTTGACACCCGTAAGTGTAGCCGGCGATTGAGCTTGAGTGATCGTGCTTAAGCAACTCGTCACGCAGTCTGCCGCCGTACAGGCCTTCACATTATGCCTTTTAAAATTCCCATCAGAACTGTTTACCCAGTTCACAAGAAAATCAGTCGAAGAACTCTTGGCACTCAAAAACTGAACAGCACTCGCAGGCACCGGAGCTAGAGAATCGATGACAATGTTTTTCTGCGCGGCTAGCATGCTTGCACCCAATAAATTAGGCAGAAGAAGATTCAGACTATTACCCGCAGTATCTCGAATTGTTCCGCTAGCTCCAAGGCTCAAGGCTGAAGTCGACTCAACATTGAGATCACTCGTCCCATCTCCCGCCTGCACCGTATAATTAAAGCTTAACTTTGATGAGCCGCTACCGGTAGAATAGACCCCAGTCCGATCGGTCGTTCCCGTCTCCATCAAAAGACCAAGATCACCGCTATTCGTGACAAACACATTTTCTGAAAAACTAACATCGATCGTGAGGACTGCACCCGCCTTATAATAGCCATCTGCATTTGAGCTTGAAATGAGAGTAACGCTAGGAGCCGCCGTGTCGATTGCAAGGGGACTCACCGAAGAAACCCAGGGCGAGACATTTCCGGCGAAATCTTCGCCTTGCACGCAGGCATAATAACTTGACCCATGAACGCCGGTTTGAGTCACTGGGGAGCCGAGAGAGCTGACGATCGAGCCACAAGATGAAACGCAGTCACTCGCCGCGCAAAGTTTCACATTATGCCGACGAAAGTTAGTATCAGTGCTATTCACCCAACTTATCGGCACAGTAAGGCTCGTCGAAGTTGCAGCCGCAAAACCAACCGCAGAGGGACTTGTGGGGAAAGTCGCATCGATGACGATCGCCTTGAGTCCTGCTAGGGCTGATGTAGCCCCAGTCGGAGGCAAGGCCGTCGACACCGCGACTTGAGCCACAGTTTTGATCGCACCCGTGGCCCCCAGACTCAGCGCACCTGTCGATAAATAATTCAAATCCGCTGCCGTATCGCCGGCCTGCACCGTGTAGTTAAAAAGCAAAGTAGACGTGCCGCTGCCCGAAGTATACAAAGCGTTGCGAGAGCTCGGTGTCGTATTAAGACTCAAACTCAAATCATTAGCGTTCGTCACATAAACGCTACCCGAATAGGTCACTGCGATCGGAATGACACTGCCCGCCTTGTAAACCCCATCGACAGCCGAACTACTCACCGAAACGATAGAGGGAGCCGAGGTCGAAACGGTAACAGGACTTATCGATGCGATCCAAGCCGACTTGTTAGAAGCCCGATCAACGCCCTGAACGCAGGCATAGTAGCTATTGCCATCAACACCAATTTTTGTCGCTGTTGGGAGAGTGACAAGTTCCTCCGCACCGCATCCGCTTGAACACAAAGCATCGCTACACAATTTCGTTAAATAACCACTGAGATTGAGATCGCTGCTCGGAGTCCAGCTAAAGGCAAGAGCTTGAGTCGAACTCACCGCGCTGGGAAAAACTACCGCCGTAGGATCGCTAGGAGGAAGAGTATCAATCTCCAAGCTTATCTGCTCGGAAAGGGTATAACCGCTTCCTGGCAGAGGAAAGCTGAAGCTCAGAGTCTTGTCATGCTCATCAACTAGTCCTATATCAAGACTTTTCGCGACGAGACTTACGGCCTCAAGAGCTGTAGTATCTTCACCAGCACCCACTTTATACTGAAAGACCAGCTTGCTCGTGCCGTTTCCACTTGCGTAGCTAGCCAATCCATCACCGCTGCCATGTCTCAAGAGCAAGCTCAGATTTGCAGCATCGGCTGAATGAACCTTGCCGCTAAATTTTAATTCGATAGGGATAAGACTTGCCTTTGGATAAGCGCCGGGCAAAAGAGGACTGGAAATCGACAAGAGTTCAACAGGCGACATATGGCTAGGAATAAGGATAGCTGTGCAGGTCTTCGATCGAAGAAAGCCGAGTTCAGCGAAAATACAAAGTTCATAATCTTCGCCCGGATCGTAAGCATCGATCACAAGCGAATTTGAACTGACTTTTGCTTCGCCACCTTTCAGCCCTCGCACAACATAGGACCTTGCGCCTTTACTGGTCGACCAAGCCACTGTCATCCCATTCGATCCAGGGATGAGTTGAAAGCTCGAGGGAGGCTCGATATGGGTTTGCGCCACCGCGAGGCGAAGCTTAGACTTTGAAGCCTTTTTCTCAACAACCTTGAAAATATAGTAGCGGCCGAGTTCCAGGGCCTGTGAGTAGGTGAATTTCGATTGGTTTTTCACCGTAGCAATCAGTTCGAAATCAAGATCCGAATCTTCACTCAGCTGATCGACACGTAAAAGCTGAAAGGGAGCTTGATTGCTGAGTTTCAGAGCGGAAAAGAATGGAGGAAGAAGGTCAGTTTTCAAAAGATAAATATCGTAGGAATGCTGCGCCTCATCTTGAGGCTCGGCCCAAGTGAGGTCCAGCTGGCCATCAGAGTTGAGCACGACGTTGTCTAGACCTTCGAAGGCAGTCGAGCTGGATTTTCCACCGAAGACCGATTGTTCGTTGCAAGCGTAGGCAGTAAAAAAAAGACTCACAAACAAAAGGAAGATGCTGAGTTGCAATCCATTCCTTGGGTATGAATTTGAGTCGAGCCTGCGCATAAGTTTTAACCCTCTGAGTCTTATGCTCTAGAGTTCGGTCTTTTGCATGAAAACCTGAGGGGATTACATGAGATCAATCGTAGCTTATTAGGGGCTGTACTCAAAATTTGCTCCAAATATAAGCACAAGCCAGCTAAATCATGGAAGAATAGTTCACCAGGGTTTTATCAAATCTGGTCGCGACGCTTGGGAAGTGCTTGAGTCGAGCGAACAAGTTTTCTACCACATGACGTTGCTTATAAAGATGAGAATCGAAGCCCAAGTTGGTTTTATCAACTGTATTCTTCTTTATAGGAATGATCGGTTGGATACCTTTTTCGAAGCACTGTTGACGAATGAGTGAAGAATGATATGCCTTGTTCGCCATGAGATTTTCAGCCTCGCATGCTTCGATCAATGATCCGGCTACCTTTGAATCATAGACCTGTCCTCCTGTGATGACAAAGTCGATAGGATTCCCATGTGCATCGCAGAGCATATGGATTTTGCTTGTATTGCCAGCTACCGATTTTCCGATGCTTTCATCTTTTTTTCCTGCTGCACCCGTAGAGTGCTGATGTGCTTTGACGATAGTGGCATCCATGCTATTCCACTCGTTATCCGCATCGAAACTTAGAGCGTAGAATATCGAGCTCCAGCGTGCTTTCTTCGACCAACGATTGAATCGGTTAAAGATCGTTGAGTAAGGCCCGAAGCACTCTGGTAGCTCTCGCCACGGAGCTCCACATCTCAGCTTCCACAGCACAGCCTCACTGAAAGAGCGGGTTACCGGAGAAATGTGGACGCGTTGCATTCTCAAAATTGGCGCTAGCTTTGACCATTGATGGTCGCTTATCAGCTGCCGTGGCATTGGTTTTTTCTCTCTAATCGGATCTAGTAACTCGACTATTGAGAAAAATCCTTGTCACTTCAACCACTTATTGCAATCGTCATACGATTTGATGAAAACCCGCCAAATCTCACGGTCAAAGTCATCTCGGAACCAGCCTATATTTTCAGCAAATTTTGAGTACAGCCCCTATTATTTTTAATAAAAAAAACTGTAATTTAAGATTTAATTGATAATAGATAAGGGTATTTTAAATCAATATTGACTGATTATAAGGGTATTTATATTCGAAAATGATGTAAACTAAGGGTATATTTTGGAGGAGTAGGCTGTGTATAAAAGGATCGCAAGTAGCAAATTGAATGAATGGTTCCATTC
>JACMPP010000074.1 GCA_014377445.1 Oligoflexus sp. | reverse complement strand
GGCGTAGACTTTTTTCACTGCGCGCGGGTGGTTACCTGGGCGAAGTTGAGCCAGTTCCTTGTAGTCGACCTTGAAGACACGGCCTTCGGCGATTGCTGAGTCAAGGCTGTCGCCTTCGAAGCCTTTAACCGAACGGAAACGATCGTCAGTCATAGGGAAATCAGATTCAAGTTCTTTGACGAGTTCGATGAGGACCGGGTTCAGACCGGAAAGGAAATACTCGGCGAAGTCTCTATCATCATAGAGGGTGGTCGACCAGCTAGGAAGTTTGAGAGTCAGGAACATGTTTTCGTAGTCAGCTGTGCTTTCGCCTTTAAATTGGCTGGTCACGATGCCCATGTCTGGCAAACAGTAGGAAAGGAAACTGTTGAGGTCGCCTTGCGCGAGGATCTTTGCAAGTTCGATGGGATTCTTTTTAGGAATCGCCTGCTCGAACTTCCACTGCGGGTTCTTCTTCAATATCGCTTCAAGGTTGGTACGCATTTTATATGCGGCTGCAATGATCTTGATTTTCCAGAGTGTACCGGCAACGGCTTCCTCAGGAACCCCATTGGAAACGGGAATTTCGCCAATGAAGTCGTAGTTAAATTGAAATTTGCTGCGTTTGTCTTCGAGGGAAGCGAGACGGGCAGCCTTGTTTCGATCGTTCTGGGGGAGAAGGGGTGCTGGACGGATCTTGGGAAAGTCGGACATTGGTTTACCTTTCAAGAGCAAGAGAAAGTCATGCAGGAGCAACGCAGCTACTATTGCAATTTTTAGGCAGCGGCTATTCCATATTTCGAATTCGTCGAAATTGGTTAACAGAACGGTGAAAGAGCCGGGGGACTGAATTCTAGGCTGGCGTTTTCATTGGATGGCAAAGTCATCACAGTGATTGGTTCGTGAGCCAGTTGGCGGAAGGAAGCGTTGTCCAAGGATCTGACAGGTGCCTGAGGGGATGACAAAAAAAGATGTTTTAGCCTTGTTTTATAGTATGAATTAATTTTTATGCCAAGTATTAGTTAGACTCATTCAAAAGCAAAACCCAAAGTTATGTTCATGGGTCTTCGTGCCGGTCAACTTCAAACTGGATACTATAAGGTTGCAAAGTCCAAAACGGCTGGAACCGCTCTTGTCGTCGGTGATGCAAATGTTTTCATTAAGATCATTAAAGACGCTGACGAAGTCCCTTTCTGGACGTCCTTCGGCCAGTTCTATTCGGAAGATACAACGAATTATGCATCAGGCGAAAAAGGCGTTTCAGGATACGCCAACGGAATCTCAACCTTTGCGGTCAACGCCGACAGCACTCTGACCATGCGATCTCAGGATAACGGCTTCACAGCCTTCCAACGGGCCGCTCATACCGGCGAAGTCAAAGGCGAAGGAATTCTCAACGGAGCTGGAACAGGCATGTCTGTGACTTACTATTATCACGCGTTTCCTTTCACACCCTGATTTCTAGCCGAATAAAGAAAACCCGAACTTGCCATCAAAAATGTTGATGGCAGCTTCGGGTTTCTTGTTTGAATGGAAATTTACACGATGCACATGAGTCCGCGCTACTTCGTTAGAGACGCTTTGATGAAACTCCAGTTCATTTCAGAGATGGAGGCTATCGGGATATTTTGAGGACATTCGACTTCGCAGGCTCCGGTAAAGGAGCAATGACCGAAGGACTCCTCTTCCATTTGATTGACCATGGCCAAGGTCCGCTCCGAGGCTTCGATTTTGCCCTGAGGAAGCCGGTTGAGATGGTTTATCTTTGCCGAAGTGAAGAGAGCCGCTGACGCATTCTTGCAGGTTGCAACACAGGCGCCACAACCGATGCAGGCCGCAAAATCCATGGCCTTGTCCGCCACCCTCTTGCCGATCAGGTTGGCATTTGCTTCGGGAGCCGATCCCGTGTGAGCGTTGATGAAGCCGCCCTTTTGAATGATTCTGTCAAACGCAGAACGATCGACCATCAGATCGCGGAGGACAGGAAATGCGGCAGCCCGAAAGGGCTCCAATGTGATGACATCTCCGTCCTGAAAGCTTCTCAGATGGAGTTGGCAAGTCGTCACATGATCGAGGGGGCCATGGGCCCTGCCGTTGACAAACATTCCACACTGACCACAAATTCCCTCGCGGCAGTCGTGATCAAAAGCGATGACGCTTTCACCCTTCATAACCAGGCTTTCATTCAGAAAGTCCAGGGCTTCCAGTAGTGACATGTCTTCGTGAAGATCGGAAACCTCGTAAGTTTCGAATGTTCCCTTTTGCTTGGGATTTTCCTGGCGCCAAATTTTAAAATGAAGTTGCATGGCAAACCTACTTGTAATTTCTCGTTTGGGCTTTTACATACTCGAAATTGAGAGCTTCCCTATGAAGTTCAAACTGTCCGGCTCCTTTGAATTCCCAGGCGGAGACATAGGCGTAGTCCTTGTCGTTCCGGATCGCCTCCCCTTCGGCCGTTTGATATTCCTCCCGAAAATGAGCCCCGCAGGACTCTTCCCGCTGAAGCGCATCAAGGCACATGAGTTCGGCAATCTCTAGAAAATCTCCGAGCCGCATGGCTTTATCGAGTTCGTTGTTGATTTCATCATCACGTCCAGTAACTTTGATGTTTTCCCGAAAGTCTTTTTGCAGTGCGTGGATTTCCTGAATGGCCTCTTTTAATCCCTTCGCATTTCGGCTCATCGCGCATTCTCTCATCAGAATTTTTCCAAGACGACGATGAAGGGCATCAACTGTAACGGATCCTTGGCTTGCCAACACAGCCTTAACCTTCTGGGAAGCCCGCTCCATCGCTTCGAGAAAAGCGGGATGATCGGTCTTGATCTTGGCTTTATTCAACTCTCCGCTCAGATAGTTGCCTAGAGTCAGAGGCAGAATGAAATATCCATCGACACTGGCCTGCAGGAGAGAGTTGGCTCCCAAACGGTTGGCACCATGGTCGGCAAAGTTGCATTCACCAATTGCGTAGAGTCCGGGAACCGTCGTCATCAGTTCGTAATCCACCCAGAGTCCACCCATCGAGAAATGCGGGGCGGGGGAAATGAGCATCGGTTGAAGGTAGGCGTCAATGCCGGTAATTTTTTTGTACATTTCAAAGAGATTGCCGTAACGGTCTGAGATAACCTTTTGTCCCAGTCTGGCGATTGCGTCTTTAAAATCAAGGTAAACTGCGTTCTTGAGTGGGCCAACACCAAGGCCTTGGTCGAGACGTTCCTTAGCCGCTCGAGATGAAATATCCCGAGGGGCGAGATTGCCAAAAGCTGGATAGCGTCTTTCGAGGTAATAATCTCTTTCGACTTCAGGGATGTCCTTGGCCAATCTGGTTTCGTCTTTGTTGAGCGGCACCCAGATTCGTCCATCGTTTCGAAGCGACTCACTCATGAGCGTGAGTTTGGACTGAGTTTCATTGATTTGAGGCAAGGCGGTTGGATGAATTTGCGTGAAACTGGGCGCGGCGAAGAGAGCTCCTTTTTGGTGAGCCTTCCAGATGGCCGTTGCATTGCATCCCATCGCCAGGGTCGATAGAAAGAAGACTTTCGAGTAACCGCCCGTCGCCAACACCACGGCTTCCGCCGCGTGCGAGACAATTTCACCCGTCACCAAATCGCGAACGACTATGCCCTGGGCTTTGCCATCAATGACGACCAGGTCTTGCATTTCATGACGGGAAAACATCTTTACCTGGCCGCTTTCGATTTGGCGACTGAGCTGGGAGTAGGCTGCAAGAAGGAGCTGTTGACCCGTCTGGCCGCGCGCATAAAACGTGCGTTGAACCTGTACGCCTCCAAAACTGCGGTTTGATAAGACACCCCCATATTCCCGAGCGAAGGGAACGCCCTGCTGGGTGAAATGGTCGATAACCGTAGCTGATAATTCCGCCAGGCGATAAACATTCGCTTCACGGGAGCGAAAGTCACCGCCCTTCAGTGTATCGACAAACATCCGCCATACCTGGTCGCCGTCGTTTTTATAGTTCTTTGCAGCGTTTATTCCGCCCTGGGCCGCAACGGAATGAGCGCGCCGGGGTGAATCCTGGAAGCAAAAGCATTTTACGTTATAGCCTGCTTCAGCCAGTGTCGCTGCTGCAGAGGCTCCTGCTAGGCCCGATCCAACAACGATGACATCAAACTTTCGTTTGTTCGCGGAATTGACCAGTTTGCATTCGCTTTGATAGCGCTTCCATTTATCCTTGAGATCACCTTCAGGAATCTTTGCATTTAAATTCATAGCACTGACCTCGCGTACATGATGATGGGGATCAACGCAAAACCGATTGATACCGCCATGGCATAGGCATGGCCCAAGTGCGTAATCCAACGCAAATATCGTGCATTGTAGAGCCCGAGAGATCGAAAGGCGCTTGAAAATCCATGCGAGAGGTGGAGGGCCAGAGGGATCATGGCCAGCGTGTAGAATAATGCGGAAAAAGGTTGTCGAAATTGTTCTGCAACCAGTTGATAGAGATCAGGTTCATGGTCAGAGAATTTTACCGGATACCAAAAGTGAATCAAATGGATAACGAGAAATGCGAAAAGTATGGCCCCAAGCAAGCCCATATTCTGCGAGGACCAATTCGTTACGTCGCCTCCGTGATTGCTTCGATAAGGGACCTTTCGAGTCCTTCGATTCTTTACGGTGATGATGGACCCGTAAACGATGTGAAACAGAAAGCATGCATAATTAACATAGGCGATCACTTTAATAAAAAGATTGCCACTCAATGCCGAGGAATAGGCGTTGTAGAGAGGCCTGGCATGCTCCTGCGGAAGCAGGAGGATGAGATTGCCACCGAGGTGAACCGTTATGAAGAGACAGATAAAAAGGCCGGTCAGGGCCAAAATTATTTTGCGAACAATCAACAAGAGACACCTCTCAATATATGCCCAGAACTTTCCACCAGAATGCGCCCGTCCCCATCCAAATCAGGAGATAGATGATTGAGAAGAGAAAGCCCAGTCTCCACCAATCTTTCAAGGAGACATAACCGATTCCAAAGAGAATAGGAGCTGGTCCGTGACCGTAGTGGGTGAGGACTCCATAGAGCGATCCCGTAAATCCGAGCATCAGTGCGGCGAGCTTGCCTTCGATGCCAACGGCCAACGCTACCGCGAGGATAGCTGAGTACATGGCAGCGACATGGGCGGTGGCACTGGCAAATATATAGTGACTGTAAAAGTAGACGAGGATGATGAGGGGGAAGGCCCACATCCATGGCACAGAGCCAATCTCCGCCTGAACCAGGTGACTGAACCAAGCGACGAAGCCTAACTGGTTTAACCCTTCGGCCATCATTACGAGAGCCGAGAACCACACCATGGTGTCCCAAGCCCCCTTTTCGCCCTTCACATCATCCCAGGTCAGGACCTGTGAGAGGAGAAGGAAAGAGAGTCCGATAAAGGCTGCGACGGTCGCATCGATCTTCCAGCTTGATCCGAAAATCCAAAGGCCCAAGAGAAGCACGAAGGCCCCTGCCATCAGCCATTCATTCTTGGAAAGTGAACCAAGCTCTTTTAATTTGGCCGCTGTCTCGTCACGAACAGAAGTCGTATCCTTGAGTTCGGGTGGAAAGATTTTGTAGAGGAGATAGGGCGTAAGCAGAATGGAAAGAAGTCCGGGAAGGAGAGCAGCTAACGCCCAATCCCCCCATGAAATATCGATACCGAGATCCTTGGCAAATTTCTGACACATGGAGTTGCTGGCTGTTGCTGTGATGAACATGGCCGAGCTTATAAGATTGCTGTAGTAGGAGTTCATTGTGAGGTAGGCGCCCATGCGGCGGAAGGACTTTGGTTCATGGGGATCAGAACCGAAGCCCATGGATATCGACTTCATGATGGGCATGATAATGCCACCGGCACGTGCTGTATTGCTCGGAGTCGCCGGAGCGAGTACGAGGTCGGCAAAGCTGAGGCCGTAGGCTATTCCAAGTGGGCTCTTCCCAAGCTTCACGATGAACCAAAATGCGACCCGTTGGCCCAACCCTGTTTTGATGAAACCACGTGAGATGAAGAATGCAATTGTGATCATCCATATCACGCTATTGCCAAATCCACTTAATGCGAGTTTTACGGATTCCGAAACATTCCCGGGAGCACGCAGTTGAAGGAGCGCGACCAAGGCGATGGAGATCACCGAGATGGTGCCCATGCTTGCGGCTTTGATGACGATCCCAAAGATTGCGGAAATGAAAATCACAAAGAGCTTCCATGCCTCAGAAGTCAGGCCCTCAGGATGCGGCACAAACCACAGGATCGAGCCCACAATGAGGACTGCTAAGCACGATCGATAGTCGATTTCTTTTTCCATGTAATTCTCACACTGGTGGCTGCACCGCTATAATTGAGTCGGTGGCGTGGACTATGCACGATTCAATCCATGCATTTGATTCTGGGTTTACGGGTGATTTGTCGGTGCAATCCAGTCGTAAGATTCAAAATTCATTGCTGAATAACACTTGTTGAGTGATTTGGGACGACTTGTGGCATTTGCCGCATAAGTTGAACATTTCGTGGTATTCGGACTGAACAGGAAATTAAAACCCGAGGTCATACTCAAGAAATTGAGTGATGCCTCGGGTCTTCTACTTTTACAATTTCTTTCTGAGTGAATGATTCGGATGGTCGAGATATCGATCCCGCCTAACAGTCCTCAACTGTCATGTAGCTTTTTAAGATAAGTCAAAATTCTTCAAGCGGAGCTAGGATGCTCCGCAGACTCTATAAATCTGATGGAGACCAGAGAAATTGGGATTCTTTTTTCATGAAAAGTCTTTGTGCTTCCACAATTTTCAGATTTGAATTCAACGGATAGACATCGAGGCGCAAATGTTTTTGGTGAAGATCATGTAGGAATGAAAATGGTGGAATTGACTTTGAACAGGATTCCACCAACGATAGGGCAGTCGCTCGAGTTTGCTTGCCTTGAAAGGACAAGCATGCTCGAGCGCATGTCTGGAAATTGTTGTGGAGGAAAGGAGTTTGACTGTAATTTTATTTCGCTGAAAAAACGGCGGAAGATCCCCCTGACAATACCGCTTCAAGACCGGCGTGTGTTCCTTTGATCGATGCGATTCCATCAAGACAGTCTGTATAGTCGTTGGTGCACTGATTAATATCTTCCATGTAGTTGTTCGAGCAACTGGATTGCTGTGCGGCATTGCAATTGTTGAGGTCGTCCCGAGCCACGCTGTCACAAAGGTCGACGTTGGACTCACAACGAGCTTTTTCTCGTGCAGGGGTGGTTTTGGGTTGAGCCTGTAGGGCAGAATTCAGGGAGACGAAGGTAAGAGCGGCTGTAAGAAATTGAACGGTTTTCATAGGGAGCCTCGTTTCATCTAGGTTGTGGAAAATCTTCTGTCCCTTAGGAGATGAGTTGACTCGGATTATATTTCGAATAATTTTTTAGATATGAATTATTTATGTCATTACTGGTTTGCTTCACGAAAACAAGGCCCTGATTCGCTGTCTGGCCAGGCGAAATCTGTCCAATGGCGATAAGGGGCAAAAAATTAATTATGACAGTGGCGAGACATAGGATCCGAGGAGGCGCCAGGTCCTCCTCGATAATGACACTGCTATTGTTGAAGTGCTTTCCATTGCTCATGCGGATCCACGAAGTGACGGAATTAAGTCGAAGTTCAGTGAATGGTTCCGCTGGCCCAGTAAGGAGCATTCCCTTTGTAAAGAACCAGATTGGCGTCATTTTGGAGGCGAAGGACGCCCTCGTTGTTTTGCGTGTGTGTCGACCAAAGTTCTGCTCCAGTGGCTGAAGAAATAACGAAATTGCCGTCCGCTTGCATCGTTGCTGCAACTCCCCCCTTGGCCGCCGTATTCGAACTCCAGATCGGGTTGCCTTGAAAGGCAAGTCCAAGGTTGCCATCTGCTCCGAAGGTGAGAATACTGCGACCATCGGCTGATTTGAGCGTATCCCCCTGACTCAGGCTGTCTCCAGAAAGAAGAGCGCCGCGATCACGATCCACGCCGAGCGAAACGATCCTGGAGAGCGAGGGAACGCCCTGAGGATCGATGGCAAATATATGATAAAAGCCTGGCGTTGCAAGATTGGAATTGGCTGGCATTTTAACGTTAATGCTGTTCCCCTGACGGTTGAACGAAAGAGAAATAAATCGCTGCTCAAAATCGAAAGAGTGGGTAACGGCTCCGGTCTTTATCATCGCGACTTTCGAGATCGTTCCATCAACGCCCATGTTGGATGTGTGACCATAGTCTTCGTGCCCTGTGGCGCGCACTATGCTGGGCCGTGTCGCGAGACTCCCATCGGCTTTGAAGAGGTAGGGCGGATAGAAAATTTCGGCGTTGAGATTGGTCAGTGGTCCCGGAGCCCCGCCACCCCCGATGAGAACTGTAGCATCAGGAAGGAGTAGGGAGGTGGAGTGATAGAGCCGCGCAATCGGACTGCTGGAAAGGGGACGAAAGCTTTCGGTAACGGGGCTCCACAGTTCCGCGGTGAGTGCTGTGTCCTGGAGTTTATTTTCAAATGCACTGCCGCCCGTAATGAGGACCTCAGCACTGGGGAGTATAGTGGCGCTCACCCAGGTTCGATCAAAGGCCATGGGGTTGAGGCGACTCACCACGGGTTTGCCGCTATTGATATTGACTTGTATGGCTTGATCAGAAGCACGACTGCCTATGTCGCCGTTGATGCTTCCTCCGACCTGTAAGATTTTGCCTCCTTCATACATAACTGCGCTGGAAACATATGATCTTGAATTGGAGGGGAGTTGGCCGACGTTTTCGATGCTGCCGTTGGCGTTAGGGTTAATGTAATACATCTTCTCGCCACTCATTCCGAAAACACGTCCATCCGGTGCCACAAAATTTCGTGGATAGAACCATTTTGATTCGGCTCCGTTCATCACATCGCCACTGGCTGCTCCCGTGACTGTTCGCCAGGTATTGTCTTTCGGTGAATAGACTTCTGGAACTGTGACGATGGCATGAGCACCATCGATTCCACCGTAGATGAGGGAATCACCGTTTGGAAGTATAGTGGACGTTGCGTACCAACGCCCGTTGGCAAGGTAAGGTCCTCGTACGAGGGACTGGCTGTCTCGCTTCAGAAGCAAGGTGTCTTTGATGCCGTAGTTTGTAAAGGGAGGCTCGCGCGCATCACCGCCAGGCATTAAAACATCGCCACTCATGGGGATGACAATAGGGGACCCGCAGAAGACATCGGTCGCAAGACTATTCGGTAAAGATTGATGCGCATTGCTGTTGAGTGTCGGCGTCCACAGGTCGAAGTAGAGTTCTGCTCCCTGCACGCCTTTATCATCCGTTCCGTAACTCAGGACCTTGCCGCTCGGGAGAAGAACGGAATGAATGGGGATCACAGGCCAGTTCATTTTCGGGCCCCATTTCCCGACCGCAATGGGCCTTGTATCGACCGGGGCCGCTGGAGGATAGCAGCAGGTGCCGCTCGTCCAGAGGGGGGTGCTATCGGTCTTGTAAACACCCACGCTGCCATCGTTGGTTAACTTCACGAGGGTGGCGTTCTGGTTGTTCGTGCCGCTCGCCCAGAGTGCGCCGTTACCGTTGTCGTAGACCACGAGATTACCATCTGCTTGAAAGCTGGCACGAACGCCGCCTTTACCATTGGTACCTGAAGCCCAGAGCGCGCGACCTCGTAGATAGAGGACGAGGTTGCCATCGGCCTGGAAGGTGAGGGTAAAGCGGCCATCAGAGGACGCAAGACTCTGACCTTGCTGCAGCTCCTGGTTCTTGAGGAGCACATTGGTCCCGTTGCCGCCACTGATACTCATGGGATCAGGTGGGGAAGGAAAGACGAGTGGAGTGTTCGATGGGGCGGGATCACTGGGAGAGATAACAGTGTTGTCCGTTCCTGCGTTCGTTTCTGTTCCCGGGGCAGGACCAGTTTCTGTAACAGGACCTTTTTCTGGACCGGGTAATGGAGCCGTGGGAATGGGAGGCGTGATGGGAGTTGTGGCTGCGCTTCCAGAGCCGTCATTTTTGACTTCGACTTTTTCAACGATTTGATCGCCCGATCCTATAGGCCCCGACGGGTCGGTATTATAACCAGCTTTTAGGCTTTTGCATCCTGCTGGCAATGAAGCGAGAAGAATAGGGATAATGATATATTTCATCAAAAACTCCAAACCACGGATTATGCTTGTTTAATAGAATCCTAGCATAATCTTCGGATTTGGAGTCTTGAGTATTGTCCCGGCCAGTCTGGTGCTTTTGCAGATCCAGATGGATCCTCTTACGTTCCCGTCTTAGGACTTCGCCGCACTTGTCTTTGCTTTCATTCTCTGCATGTTCTTGATTTCCATTTTAATGGCCTTCAAAAACAAGAAATCGGGCAGAATTTTTTTCAAATTACGTGCTTTGCGCGCGTTGGCATCCGGCAGAATGAGGAATTCATTGTTTTGAATAGCCTGAAAGACAATTTCTGCGATAGAGCTCGCCGTGACTTTGGATTGCGTCACGAGCTGGCCGACTTCGGCAATGATTGACTTGTCAGAGGAGCGGAGCGTTTCTGCAAGATTGGTTTTGAAGAAGGTTGGGCACACGACCGAGACTTTGATTTTCGGGTATTCCACGCGGAGAGTTTCCGAGAGGGCCACAACACCTGCTTTGGTCACGTTGTAGGATGCCATGAGCGGCAGATGAACGAGTCCCGCGGCCGACGCAATGTTGACGATATGGCCGTGACCTTGGGTTTGAAATATTTTGCCGAATATTTTCGAACCGCGAACGACGCCCATCAGATTGATGTCGATAATCCAATCCCAGTCGCTGAGCAAAGTATCTTCGAAGGGTCCAGCTACGGCCACGCCTGCATTGTTTATGACGGCATCAACGCCACCCCAATTTTTCTGCATCCAGTCGGCAGCGGCCTGAATATCCTCTTCCTTGCGAACATCACAGCGAAGGAATTGGGCGCGAACGCCTGCAGCGTTCAAACGTTTTGCCACGACTATACCGCGATCTTCATTGAGATCGCCGATACAGACCGACCATTTGTCTTTTGCATAACGATCGGCAAGGGCTTCGCCGAAGCCTGAGGCTCCGCCGGTGATAAAAATTCTCTGCTCAGACATGCATGGCATCCTTTAAATGTTTGATTGCTTGGGATAAATTCTTCCGCGGGGCCGGGCTGATGCCGATCATATTTATAAAGCCGTGAATCATTCCAGGGCAACGAACGAGTTCGACCTTGCCGCCAGCGCTTTCAAGGGCACGCCTTCTTTATGTTATATTCGTTCTTCTTGAAGGGCAAAATACGACGTTTGAAGGCCCCGATAGAGCCTGGCCACAGGGTTGAGTTGCGGCCCTTGCTGTCGAGGTACCAACTCTGGCAACCGCCCGATACCCAGACTGTCCCTGCCGAGCGTCGATCCAATTCTTTGGTGAAAGCCAGTTCGCGCTCGGGCTTCGGTTCAATCGCGGCGAACTTGTTCTTGCGAATGAAGGCGATCGATTCCATGACCAGCTTGATCTGAGCTTCAATCATCAAAATGACCGAAGAGTGACCCAAACCTGTGTTGGGGCCGAGCAGGGTAAAGAAGTTCGGAAAGCCTGGAATACTGGTGCCGAGGAAGGCTCTTGCGCTGCCTTGCCATTGGGCAGAGAGGGATTGACCTTCGCGACCATGGATACGATGGGCAATGGCGAAGTCAGTGACTTTAAAGCCGGTGCCCCAGATGATGGCATCAAATTCCTGATGCTTGCCGTCCTTGGTGACGATGCCCGTTTCCGTGATGTCTTCAATTGAATCGGTAATCACATCAACATTCGGTTTGGCCAGGGCCGGATAATAATCATTTGAGAGAAGGATGCGTTTGCATCCAATCTGGTAAGTGGGGGTGAGCTTTTCGATCAAGGCCGGATCTTTGATGCGTTTGTGCATATGATGCAGCGCCATGTCTTTGCCAAAGCCCATGAGCTTCGGGTGGCGGAAGGTTGTCCCGTAGGTTTCGCGCCAGCCGTAAATGAGGAGGCGTGCCGCTTTTTGCAAGATGGGCATGCGTTCAAATCGTGCCTTTTCCTCGGCCTTTATCGGTCGATCCGCCTTCGGCATGATCCAGGGCGGTGTTCGTTGATAAACGGTGAGCTGACTCACGTTTGGTTGAATCTTCGGTATGAATTGAATAGCTGAGGCGCCCGTTCCGATAACAGCCACCTTCTTGCCTGTCAGATCAAAGTCATGATTCCAACTCGAAGAGTGAAAGCTCGCGCCTTTGAAATTCTTGAAGCCGGGAAAAGAGGGGATCAGTGGCTCGCTGAAAGCCCCCGTGCCGCTGATCAGGATGTTGGTTGTGAGCAAACCCTTTGAGGTTTCTATGGTCCAATGCTGGGCTTGTTCATCCCAGCTCGCTTTTACGAGCTCTTCCTGGAAACGAATATTTTTGAGAACATCAAAACGCTTCGCGCAGTCGCGTAGGTAGTCCCAAATTTCGTTTTGAGGAGAAAATGTGCGTGTCCAATGGGGATTTGGAGCAAAGGAGAATGAGTAGAGGTATGACTCAACGTCACAAGCGCATCCTGGATAGAGGTTGTCACGCCAAACTCCTCCAACATCGCCCGCTCGCTCGAGCACAACAAAATCCTCGATGCCCTGGCGCTTGAGGTTGATGGCCATGCCTAACCCACTAAAACCACTGCCAATTATTACGACAGAGCTATGGGGTGGGGCCAGTCTGCTGCTCGCATTTAATGACGATTCTTTCATGAGGCACTCCGTGGGTTCTAAGGGATATTGGGTCGTGCGAAGGGCAAAATCAAGGGAAGATAAGGTCATTTTTCCGTCATATCCTGCCCTAAATTCATGCGGCTCAGTCTAAGAAAAACCTGGAGCCCCTACGACATTGGCATTGGGTGAAAAAAGGGAGGACCTTTGGTGAATGGCACATTCACTAATAGTAATTGCACTTTCAGCTAGGTAAGATACGATAATGCAGCTTATTGCGATAAGGTGATCCTATTAACAGACCGTTCAAAAGCTTACAAAGATCTCGGGTGATCCACTGCATCATCTTGGTTCTGCTTAGCTATTTTTGTTCGCTCGTCAATCACCAGATCGAACATGCTCTCTCCTCTCCCTACGATTCAGCCAGCTCACTAACCGCAGCCAATGCGACACATTCTCATCGCTCGGCCGTCTTCAAAGAAGCGAAGTCCCATAAAGAATCAGCACCTAATATTCCTGAAAATGAATGTGTCACCTGCCGATTGTGGAACGATTTTTCTACTGGATTGATCAAGGCACCATCGGTATCGATCGCTAAACAGGTTCGACTTTTAGCTCAAGACTATATCTGGGAATCAAAAGATCAACCTCTGCCGCGCCAAGTCCCCGTTTCCGTCCTCGCCCGCGGACCACCGCTCTTGCGTCCCTGTGCCTAATCCAATTCTTTTCTAAAATTGACGAGTGACTATCACGCGCTTAGTCCCTATTGGAGCTAAAGATGTACCGCTATTGGTCCGTTTTCTTTTGCAGTATTTTTTCACTTTCTGTCGCCCTAACCGCTGAAGCTCAATCCGCCCCCATTCTGGGTGGCGCCGTTCAATCCATGAACCCTGATATCAGCGTGAGCGTTCTCACACTTTATAAACAATCGAAGTACAAAGGGGCCAAGAAAACCGAGGCAGATGGCGGCTTTTCCCTGCAGGAGACGGAATTGCAGCTTGCCGCGAACGTCGATCCTTATATTCGAGCTTCGGTCCTCCTTTCCATTCACCCAGCAGAAAGCCCGGAAGCATCGACGCAAACAACTGGCCCTGTTAGTCCGGAAGAAAAGGGTTCGGCGATCGAACCCGAAGAGGTCTATCTTGAAACGATCGCCATACCATACGTTACCTTTAAGGCCGGACGCTTTCACACAGCATTGGGACGTCACAACCTTCTTCACGCCCATTCCTATCCCTTCATCGATGCGCCGCTTATCAGCCAAAGATTGCTTGGAGCCGACGGCCTGACCGAGACTGGGCTGAGTGCGGCAGTCCTGGTTCCGGCTCCCTGGTATCTGGAAGCGACCGTGCAAGCGGTTCAGGGTGATTCAACAGCGCTCTTTGCCAGTGAAAGTTCGAGCGATCTCGCTTCTATTTATCATGTCAAAAACCTGTTCGAGATCTCCGACTCCACTACCCTGGACTTGGGACTTTCGGGAGCGTCAGGACAAAACTTCTATAACAAACGTTCAACTGTCGAGGGCGCCGATTTCACCTTTAAATGGCGACCCGTTCAGGGTGGGAAATACACATCGGTTATCTTCGCTGGCGAGTATCTTCAAGGTTCTGTCCGAGGGCGTGAGGAAGACAGCAAACTCAGAGGCTTTGCAAGCTGGTTGCAATACCAATGTGCGGAACGCTGGTGGGTTCAAGCTCGAACTGAAGAAGCTGGATCTCCGGATGGCACAAGCGCCAAGCAGCACAAACAATCGGCACTCGTCTCGTTCTTTCCCTCGGAGTTTTCAGGCGTTCGCCTCCAGTATGATCGAATCACAGGCGGAGGCAAAGATCCCCTGGATACAGTTCTCGTTCAAGGCAATCTCGTAATCGGAGCCCATCCGGCTCACAGCTATTAATCTCTCATCCAAAAAACGAAGGAAGATAAGATGAAAATTGATACCATTATCTCAAAAATGTTGACCCAGCTTTCCATGATCGGGATTCTTGGACTCGCGTCAATGGCTCAAGCCGAGGTTTCGGTCCTCACCACCGTCAGTGATTTGAACGCCATCGTACAGGAAGTCGGGGGGAAGGAAGTTAAGTCTGAGTCCCTATGCAAAGGCTCGCAAGATCCCCATTATGTCGAACCCAAGCCCTCTTTTATGCTGAAAGCTAATAAAGCGGACCTGATGGTTTCAATTGGTTTGGGGCTTGAAATAGGTTGGTTGCCAAGCATCATTCAAGGAGCTCGTAATCCTAAAATTCAGCCTGGTCAACCAGGATTCCTCGAAGTGGGTAGATCCGTGACGACTTTGGAAGTTCAAAACGGCAAAGTCACACGCGCCGAAGGGGATGTTCACCCGGAAGGCAATCCTCACATTACTCTCGATCCTATTCGCGCCGGTGAATTGGCTCAGACGATCGCAAAACGGCTTGGTGAAATCGATCCCCCCCATGCTGCGCTCTATAAGAGTCGCGCAGACGTCCTGCAAAAGCGTCTGGTTGACAAAACTAAAGGCTGGGGGGAGAGGATCTCAAAAACAGGCGTGAAACAGGTCGTTTCCTTTCACAAAACACTTACCTATTTCTTTGATCGATTTAATCTTCAGAATCCCATGATTCTTGAGCCCCTTCCTGGCGTTCCCCCGACTGCTAAGCATACAATGGAAGTCATCGAGCGAGCGAAAGCCGACAAGATCAATCTGATCATGGTCGAAAACTTTTTTGATGCGACTGTTGCTAACCGTATCGCCAAGGATGTTCCCGGTCTTCGAGTGGAGGTTGTGCCCGTCTCGGTCGATGGCGAAGAAAAGATCAGATCGATCGACGATCTTTACGAGTATCTGGTCAGCGCTATCGAAGGGAAGGCTAAACATGGTTGATGCATTGATGTTCCTGGCCGCTCCCACGGTCATGTGTTTTGTTCTCGCAGGTATCCATTGTTATTTGGGTCTTCATGTTTTGGCTCGTGGCGTCATCTTTGTCGATTTGAGCCTGGCGCAGGTTGCGGCTTTTGGAGCGACTCTTGGTCTGCTTTTTGGTTATGAACACGGGACGCCAGAGGCTTATTTTTGTTCGCTGGCTTCCACTCTCCTTGCGGCCAGTCTCTTTGCTTTGGCTCGGAAGCGTGAGCGATATTTCTCGCAGGAGGCAATCATCGGGATTGTGTATGCTTGCGGTTCGGCAGCTGTCGTTCTCGTCGTGGACCGCATGGCTCATGGCGCCGAGCACATCAAGGAACTCCTGGTCGGACAAATCCTTTGGGTCACTTGGCCGGAGGTTTTGAAAACGACCCTCATCTACAGTGCGGTCGGGATCGTCCACTACATCTTCCGCCACCAACTTCTCAATGCATCTTTCAAGGGATCGACCCATGTGAAAGCTTTTTGGGACTTCCTTTTCTACGCCCTCTTCGGCGTCGTGATCACATCATCGGTGAGTATCGTTGGAGTCCTGCAGGTCTTTGCTTACCTGATCGTTCCTAGTATCGTGAGCACTTTGTTTTTCAAAACGATCAAGGCACGACTCCTCTTCGGTTGGGGGCTGGGCATAGTCCTGAGTGTGGTGGGAATGGGCCTTAGCTACGTCTGGGATTATCCATCAGGAGCCTTTATCGTTGTGCTCTTTACGATGATACCCATCCTGCTCCTCCTCTTTTCGCCGATTATCAAATTCCGATATGAAGCCGGGGATGCTCTCAAGCACTGAATTTCTGATAGTTGCGTGAAAGCCCACTGAGTTACTCGGCTCAGTGGGCTTTCGTATTTTTGAAAAACGTAAAGGGCGGTTCAAGGGGATCGCAAAACTCCGCGTTCACCCACAGCTTTGGCAAACTCAACTTTGAAGGAGCTATGCAGGCAGTCGCGATGATGTTCAAAGCGATCCGCAGCTTCAAGAGCGGCGTTGAGAAGTTTGGTGTCGATTGGTTTTTTCAGCAGAGTGGCGCAACAATCGCCTAGAGCTATTTCTTCGGCCGAGAAGAGTCGGCCTTCAGCCGTGGTGAAAATAACAGGGCAGAAAATTTTGCAGCCTCGACACCAATTCAAGAGTTCGACGCCATTGATATGAGGCATTCTGAAGTCGGTGATGATCAGATCCACTTGGCCCTTGCTCAAGTATTGGATCGCCTCCGAACCATCGCGCGCTGAAATGACATCAAGATCAAATTGCGCCAACAGGAGTTGGAACAGGGCTCGAAAGTCGGGGCTATCATCGACAATCATTACTTTTTTTAAGTGATCAAACACACTCTGTTCCCGATCATGACTGGAGAATATTAATCATAAAAAATAATCCGTAGTCGCCTTTAAAGATCATTGAAGGGGCTCGAAGCAGTGAGCCAAACATTTGCTCAAATCTATGCAAAAGCCAATTTCGGGATGGACTGATAATTAGCATGATTTTAGATCTTAGCTAAGTGAAATGTCTGAATTGGCTGATTTTATGCATGCCGCTCATAGAATAGAAATTGACCCGAACAATAAGCAAAAAACTTATTTCGCCAGGGCGTCTGGAACGGTTCGTTTCGCCTATAATTGGGCTCTAAAAAAGTGGAAGGCAGAATACGACGAAGGCTCACCCATTCTAAACGAGGCTTTCGTGGGATTTATGTCCGCTATGGAAAGAACCAGGCAGGCTCAAAGAACTTTTCTGGGTCTTCCTAAAGCTCGGCTGTAGCTCCGTCGGGGGGGGCCGCTGCGCATATCGCCATGATGGAGAGGGGGTCGTTCAGAGGCTCCAGTGGATGAGTCAGGAGGAACTTCTAGATCTCCTGAGTGCAGCCAATCTGACTCCTGGCCCAAATTCTAACGAGCTCATCGTCCTCTTTGGGTCCGGTGCTGCCAGCTCCCAAAATTGCGCAGTTAGGAGTGTTCATAGTTCGCCCACCAACTTTTGGGACTCATCCCTCACGATCTCAATATTCCATCCTATGCCGGCATTAAGGTCGCCGATAGGGTGGAAGTGAAGGCGCAGTTCCAGGCTGAAGCTAGTAAGTGATCCTCGCTGCTTAGTCCTTTTTGCCGAAGCCCATGTAACCCAAACTGAGGTTTGACGTGAATTTGAAGTCAAAACGTTTGTGGACTTTGCGCCCCAAAACCGAGGCTAAGAATGGCCAATGAAATATCATGGGACGAAGGCCACGTAAGTCTAGTCCTTTGATACCCGCAAGCTTCAACATATCATTCAGTTCACCTGGCTTTATAAACATGCGAAGCAGGTGAAAGTTCTTCGGGCAATCTTTGGCAATGAACTCGACGGCTTTGACGGCGAGCAGGCCGGCGATGAATGTGCGGTTGAATGTATAGAATAGTATAATTCCGCCTGGCTTCAGAACTCGGGATGCTTCTCGAATAGCCCGACCAGGCTCTTCCACGTGTTCGAGAAAATCGAGTAACATGACTGCGTCGAAACTATTGTCTTCGTAAGGCAGCTCAAATGCGTTCCCAGCCGTATAATGAACCTTCGATCCTTTTGGGGCGTGACGCTCTGCCACCGCAACCGAACTCGCCGATTGATCAATGCCGAACATTTCGTAGCCATCGACTGCAAGTTTATTGGAGATGAGACCGGCACCGCAGCCAATATCCAGAACTTTTGCGTGGGCCGAGACGTTTTCTCGCGCGAAGATTTCGCGAACGTAGACGGCTTTCAAACGGGATTCTGCCTTTAGGAGGCCGATAATATGGCCATCATCGTTGTACCAACGTTCGTCGAGGTCATCATAAAAAGCATTGTTAATAATTGCGTTTGCCATATCTGTTTCCATTTTAACTTATATAAATCAAATTGTTAGACTTTTTGGAGAAGGTTCATCGTCACGGTCAATCCCGGTCCAAAGGCCATGGATACGATGAGTTCACCTGCTTTCAATGTCTTGTCGTCCTGCATAGCTTTCCAAACGTGAGGAAGAGTGGCTGAAGACATATTTCCATGTTTTTTCAAAATAGCTTTGCTGTGGCGGACAGCCTCATCGTCAAGTTTGAGAGCTTCCTGAATCGATTCAACGATCTTGGGGCCACCGGGGTGAATTGCATAGCGTGATACTTCACTTTTCAAGACGCCATTGGCGTCGAGAAAGTCTAGAAGGTGCTGGCCAATGACAGCATTGAGCTGAGTCACGACCTTGCGACTCAAAGTCATATGAAAGCGTGAATCCTGCAGGTCCCAAGCCATGTATTGCGTGCTAGCGGGAACGAGAGCTTCGTAGTGGGCAAGCAATGCGAGGCTGTTTGGAGTGCCAACCCGTCCGACATTCATCTTTGCGCAACCATCGGCAAAAAGAATGTTGCTCACTACCTGATCCGCATCGGTTGCGAGAGGGTCGAGATGAAGGGTGCAGAGTTCTGTGCTGAGGACACTGACCGTCTCACCGTCTTCGAGGGAGCGTGCGAGCTGGGCTCCGATATGAATACCTGGGACTGAAGCGTAACAACCCATGTGACCGATTTTAAGAAGTCGGGTTTGTTTTTCCCAACCCTTCTCAAGAACCAGCATTTGAGCTGTGTACGGGGCGCGGTATCCTGTGCAGGATATATCGACGATATACTTGGGGGCTATCTTTGTCTCAGCGAAGGCTTGTCTTGCCATGGTGTCGGCGGCATCAACATAGATCTTCATACGGTCTTGGAGGGGAGGCGCATACCAGGGTGAAAGGGATTTATCGCTGCGAATCGATTCCTTAAAGAGAGTCATGTCGTTCCAGGCACTTCGCTTGTAATCGACTAGAACGGAGCCGCGTGACACTATGCTATCGTTTCCGAGCATGCGTTCGTATAAGTCAAGAGCCTTAGCTTGCTCAGGACTCGATCCGGAACGCTGGAGGGCGCGCATAATCCAGCCGATGCTTTCACTTTGAGGCATTTGGTAAGGTGTCGGTATCGACTGAATGCTTTGAATGAACGCAATAGGCTTAGGCTCGGTCATGGTTGACTCCCTTAGAACGTTAGGATGTTTTTCTCTTGGTTCGACTCGCGTAAGTATGTTCTTTAGTAATTGATTTTGAGAATCATGCGCAATTTGCAGGGTCATTCAAAACGGATGTTTTGAATCGAGCGATGTCTACTCGCTAAACGTCACACTTCCAAGTGCTAAAACGCTTTGAACATATTTTGTCTATGAATAGTAGATGCGTTTCTAGACCTCTTCGACAAAGGGCTTTTAATCCGGGGGTATAGATAATTTCTTCGAAAAGTCGATCTCAAGAACTATCGGGTTAGGGTTCATTCTCAGTTAATCTGGGGCCAAATACATTGCTGGCGTCTTCGCCATCGGCTTGAATGCAGATGCAGATGGAGATGGAGATAAAGATTTAAGAAAACTTTGGAACTTCACTTCGGATTCACGGCTTGCAAAGTGACCTGCATTGTCGAACCAGACGGTCCGCTTTCCGTCAGTGCGATCGAACCGCCGAGACTCATAACAGCAGTCCTTACTATTGATAGTCCCAGTCCCGATCCTCCCACCAAGCGTTCATCTCCGCGATAAAACGGTTCGAAAAGGTGATCGCGTACTTCTTTAGAAAAACCTGGCCCTTGGTCAGATATAGACACCATCACAGAACCACCGGTTTTTTGCCATGACACTTGAATCTTCGTATTGTCAGGTGAGTAGATCAATGCGTTCTCAATAAGATTGCTAAATATTTCTGTCAGCAAATATTCGTCAGCGAGCACTATGGATTCCCCGCTGGGGAGGATTTCCCAAACAATATTCTTTTTCATGGCCTGAAAATGGAAGAGCTTCCACTGACTTTCAAAGAAGGTACTGAGATCGAGCGGATAGAGTTCAGGTTTGCTCTCAAAGTTGATGCGTGTCGACGAAATCAACTTGAGCGTCAGTTGACTCATTTGCCTGATCCCTACATAAACATCTGACATTCCCTCGAGAAGTTCCTCTTTGCTTCGTTCTCTGCGTACGAGAACATCGTAGGTTGCCTGTATCGCAGCGACCGGAGTCTTAAGTTGGTGTGCCGCCCGCGCCATGAATAAAAGTGTTTCCTCGTAGACCTGCGTTGCCTGGTGATGAACGGCGGCAAGTTTATTGACGATGGCCTTCACTTCAACCGTCTTAGGATCGGGTAATTTGGGAAAAGCACGGGTCGAGCTGAAGTCTGCATTGGCCAATGCCTGAGTGAGGTCAGATAGGTCACGGGTCAGGCTACGGATGATGATTTGAAGCCCGAACAATGCACCCGCAAAGATTGCGAGGAGAAAGGGTAAGGTAGAAATTATCGTGCTGCTTACAAGTTCATGATAGGGGCCTTCATCGTTGCCTACTACGAGGCAGAGTCTGGGCGGAGCAATATTAGGATGCATGGGCCGTCCCTCTTCCGGTTGCACGTCGAAAACGTAGGACTGGATACGGTAATCTTTGTCATCGATCGATTCAGATCGAAACGGTTGAGAGATATCGCAGGCAGCCACTGGCGAATTGGGGCTTTCCTTCAAAATTATCTGGTCGAGAGAATAAAATCGGAAGAAGGAGGAGAACTTGGCATTTATATACTGAGGCATGAATTGGTCGGAAAATTCAAAATCCAAACGACCCGTGTGATCTGTGTTCACGAGGCTTGAGATCGTCAACGATTCACTTTGCAAAAGGCGATCCATTTCGCGGATGGTCAGGCGAGTTTGCACGCGATAGAAAACCAGGATTGCCGCGAGTAAAAACGAGATGAAGACGAAGGCGCTGGCCCAAAGCAATTTGCTGGAAAGACTCACATTCTTCATCGGATAACATAGCCTTCGCCCCGGACGGTTTCAATCATGGTATCCAGGCCAGAACTTTCAAGCTTGCGGCGCAGACGGTTTATGAAGACATCGATTACGTTGCTTTCTTGCTGATTCGCCTCCGAATAGATGTGTTCGGCTATCTTCTGGCGAGACAGAATTTTGGAGCGCTTGAGGACAAATAACTCCAAAACAGCGAATTCCTTAGCTGTAAGCTTGAGAAGTTCGTGACTTGATCGGGCGGTTCGGGCCGTTAAGTCGAGTTGGAGGTTGCCGATTTCCAGGATATGGCCATAGACCTGATATTTGCGTCGAATCAAAGCTCGTATGCGAAGTAAGAGCTCTTCGAAGATAAACGGCTTGGTCAGATAGTCATCGGTGCCTAGTTTGTATGCCAGGGCTTTGTCCTCAATTGTATCTTTGGCCGAAAGCATGATGACCGGTGTTTGATGGCTGAGTGTGCGAAGCGATTTTAAGATATCAAGACCGGATCCGTCGGGAAGCATGATATCGAGCACCATTGTGTCAAACTCAACTTCAGTGCTGAGATGCAATCCATCGACAAGGTTGTCAACCCAATCGACTGCATAGCCCTCCTCAGTCAATCCCTTTTGCAGGGCTTTTCCAATGAGATTTTGGTCTTCGATAATAAGAATTCGCAAGCTGCCCCTCAAAGAATTGAAAAAGGAAATCCGTCTCTTGATTGGTTAGCCATCCCGACACTCGTCTCGGGATAAGGTATATGAACCCGAGATTAAAAGCATGGGATTAATCCAAGATGAATTCCCTAGGGCTTCTACCGCGTTATAAAGTCGAGCCTTGTCCGATGAATGGTTCGGAAACTGTGCCGAATGGAACCGACGATAACAACTATCTTAGACATAGACTGATCAGCCACTTCAAATCACAGGATGCGTGTTTCACGGTATTTGCACAACAAAAGACCGACGCATCGATGAGTGTTGAAGACTCGCGTGAAGAATGGAACTCCCCGTGGGTAAGCCTTGCCACTCTCACGATGAAGGGTAAAGAGCAAAATTTGGTAGATTCTCCAGGTGAGGAAAATCCAAGAAACATAGCTTGCGACACTTTAAGTTTCAACCCTTGGCATTCTCTTGCAGAGCATAAACCTCTAGTTGCTATGAATAGGATGCGCAGAGCCATCTATGAACAGATCAGCAAGGTGCGGCATGCGGCGAATGGAGAAACGAGAAAAGAGCCGTAATCTGAGGCCGTAACGTAAAGAGAGCCGGAGCAAAACTCCGGCTCTTTCTAATTTCATAATGCTTTCTTCAAGGAGTGCTTACGGTCAGCGGAGCACCTGCAGTGATCCATTTGCTGAGGATGTCTGAAGCATTGGAAGTTAGAGGTTCAGTTGGTGGCATAGACTTACTTGTGATCGCTTCGTTTTTTATCTTCTTCAGATACTTCGTTACATTGGCAAAGGTTTCGAGATTGATGCGGCCTTTGTTGCCGCCCGCTACGGAGTGGCAACTTAAGCAGAATGGGGCTATGACAGTTTTATTGACATAAGCATAATCGATAGCTATTGGTGCGGGAACGGGGTCAATAGGCACTGGCACTGGCGTTGGGTCAAACGGAACTGGAACTGGCACTGGCACTGGCGTTGGCGTTGGGTCAACCGGAGTTGGAGTCATACCTGCCGTTTCAGGAATACCAGCGGCTATCCACGCTTTCAATGCATTTGCGGCTTCCGAGTCAACCGGCGCATCAGGCGGCATGGATTGCTGAGAAATTACTTCAAATTCAATATCGTCAATACGAGCTTTGACATTCGCGTATGTCTCGAGGTTCACGCGGCCTTTGTTACCACCTGCAAGTGAGTGACAACTTATACAGTTGGGAATGAAAACAGTTTTGTTCACGTAGTCCCAGGTCATTTTGTTTTCTACCGGGGCTATTTCCCCTTCGGTGACTGGAATCGAACTGTCTGGAATCGAGGGCGTAGCATCAGGATTTGCGGACACAGTAGCCACGGCCACAGGAGCCACAGCCACTCCGGTGCCGCTGGTACTGTTTGCATCAGCAGTCGTGGCTAGACTTTTACCACTGGTTGCTTCTTTCGTATCAGGCTTCACGCTGCAACTGAAAATTGCAATCGACAAAGCAGTCGGTACGATCCAATACAAAATATTTTTTGATCTCTGGTTCATAGTATCCTCTCTTAGGTCATCACGAAGAAGACCTGTTTAATGATCTCCACGATCTTAATATCCATCCTTACATTGGCCCGACGCAAGCTGCACCTTCAAAGTTGTTGAACATATCAAGTTGGCTTTCAAAAGACTTTATGGCTTTCTTTTTTTGATAAAAGCCTCTTAAAAAGGCTAAAGAGGCTCAATAATGAGATTCATTTTTATTAAAAATATTTTCAGATGGTCCTCAACTCATTTGGATTTATCGATAATCCTACAACTTAGTCTGTTGTGAACTGAAAATTAATTTTGTGAGTGCCAATGAATTCAACGTAAGACTGGCTCATTTCTATGGAATCGTTCATCAAGAAAGCAAAGCGGGAATTCCTGTCTCTCAATCTATGGTGAGCGGCTTTAAATATCGGATTATTCAAGAACAGGATGACATTCATGATTAAATTAATCGCAGTCGTTTTGTTGTTCTTACTGGACATATCGTTTTCATGAGTGATATCCAGCAAATCTCGTTTCATCTCGATTTTCACGAGTGAGTCGTGCTTTGGGTGACGGCAGTGGTTTAGGTTTATCTATCGTGTAAAGAATCGACGCATCACTCTATGTGAGAAGTGCGAGTCACGTCGACTACTTGAAAAGCGATGCTTCCAAGAGCTGCTTGTCGATATTTAGGTTGTCTTAAAAGTAGTAGTGACTCATCAGCAATGCTTGATTCCCGTAGTCCTTGGAATAGGCCTCATCCAGCTTCGCTTCGACCTTGGCCAGAAACTCCAGATGCGGCCTGGGAAACCATTGAATCCCGGGGCCGTAAGATCTTTGCTCTTGACTGAAGGTTGACTTATCAGGATCCATGGATTCATAAGTACCGAAGATATTCAATCCTCGCGTCAGTTCCCAACTGAGTCGGGTAAAGGTGATGAGGGCTGTATACTTTGGTAAAGATAAGTCCTCACTGTCGATTGCCTTACGTGTTTGGGAGTCGATTTCTGTTTGCAGAAGTCCCCCTCCACCAAGGCTTACCAATGCGAATGCACCGTATACATCACGTTCCCAGATAACTCCCTTGCCATGAAGGTAGCTCGCTCCGACTTGGTTGTTTTTGCCGATATAGTAGGCAAAGCGCGATGAATAGCCATCGTCACGAGGCATTCCCGCAGCTCCGCTCCCGCTAATCGCGTCGATGATCCATTCAAAATTTTCCGAAAGGTAGCCGGCCTCGAAATTTGTCGTTTCCTGGCTCTGATCGAACTTTAAAATTCTTCTGGTTACGATGGAATGATCCGGGTTCATAATGCCGAATGCGGGAAAGAACTTTCCTGCCCGCATGTACCAATTTTCACTCTGTTGATACATGAGGTAGTACCTTCGGACATCAGGCGTCCCATCGTAGCTGCCGACTCCAAGATCGACAGTGAGTTGATCAAAGAATTTATAGGAAAGTTCGAGATCGACTTGCATGGGAAAGCCAACGTTGCTTTCGGTGATCTTGTTGTCCTTGTGCAAAGACAAAAAGCGGACGTCTCCACCAATGTTGAGTTTTTCAGGAGGCTTTACGGCGCCCGAAAGAAAGTCGGCTTCGTTTGGTTTTGACCAGGTGAACATGAATTCTTCACTCGAGCGACGTCCATATTCGGTAAGCACGCCTCCACCTGTTGGGCTCACATGGCAGGATTGGCAGTTTGTGTAGCCATGTCGGATGTTTTCAGGAAAGGCCAAAGCAAGATCTTGCATGAGGCAGAAGAGAATGACGGCAGAGCTTGTATAAAAAGCGTTTCGGAGAGACTTAATCAAGAGGAGCTCCTTTGGCAATCCAGAGTCTTATGGCCTCGACTTCTTCGTCCAGCAGCTTGTCGCTATAGAGCGGCATTCCACCCCCTTCGACTTCGGTGAAGAATCCACTGTTTTCAGGGCTCCCTGCTTTGACGTAATCCTTCAGCAGTTCCTTATGGGAAAGCATCTGCTCATGACATACGGCACATTTGGGAACAATAATGCGATTACGGATAGCCGTGAAAGTCGAAGGAAAGGCTTCTTCCTGTGACAATCCATTCTTCACATTTCGAGAGCCGCAGGACACTAATCCGAGGATTAAGGCCCCCATCAATAGTTTCATTGGACTTCCTTATTCAGTTATTTCTACGTCTATCGACTGCGTTGCACATGAAAGCTTTGAAATTAGAATAGAGAATAGCCTGTAAAATGCAAGTTGCATCCACCGGCTATGAATTATCAGGCATATTGAAAATGTGAATCATTTCTATGGGACGATCAGTTAGTTGGGAGGGCACGTGTTTCTTGCAAAGCAACTGTCCAGAGATTGCGCCTGCTTTGCAGGTTTTCCATCACTCCAGGATCCGTTGCTGCGGAGTCGGTCCGACCTTAAGAATGGAAGGTCTTTCGAATCACTAAGAAGAGATTGATCGAGGGCTTCAACGGTATATTTCCAATAACCCCAGGTATCGATAGCGTCGAGCGGCTTGCCAGCGGAATCACACTCGCCCTGCACTCCATTATGTTCTGATCTCAATCCGCTCTGACCTCTGATATCACTAGGAATCAGGATGGCGGTTTTCTGTTCGGCGGGAATTTGAGTAGTTTTTTGATAAATGTTTCGGCTTGTAATAAAACCGTCGCAGGTCTTGGACGGCTCGGGATTCTTGTTTTCGCATCGATCCTTTTCCTCCTCACGATGCCGATAGGTTTCTTCGGCCATAATAAGGACTAATTTCGTTTCTCTGGGAATCTTGCTGAGATCATCGATTGCAATATAAGGGTAGGCGATACTTGGGGTTCCCGCCGCTTCCATGGAGATGATGAGCTTAGGAACAGGGATAGCTGGAAGGTTCGACGATGATTGCTTTTCGGCAAGGTGAAGGCTTAATAAACCGCCGATGGAGTGTCCGATATAAGCGACTCGAGTGAGGTCAGGCTTGACGTGACCGTCTTTGTTTAGAAAGGCAATGGCCCGTTTCCAGGCTTCTTCAGCGTTTTTTGCCCAGTCCTTAGGCCCGATGGGGCTGCCATAGCTCGGGTAAATAACAATGAAACCCTTACGAGCATAGTGTTTCAACATCGCATCGTATTTCTCTGGAGTGGAATCAAAGTAGCCGTGAAGAAAGAGGATGACCGGTGCAGTTTTGGGGCTGGGTGATGCCGGAGTGTAAACGACCGATCGGTAGGAATCAAACATGCCTTCTTTAAGTTCGAAGACGTCAGCGCCTTGATGAGTGGATTTGCCTGAGCCTGGCCCTTGCTGAGGATTGCCGGGTGGACAAGGTTTGTTTGCGCATTCGGTGGCTGTGATCTTATAAATCGCATCCAGATCACAGGCTGAGTGGGTGGCGCAAGAGGTTTGAATGGCAACGAGCACTGTGAGGAGGAGAGTCAACTTAAATTGAGACCACGACTGAACGGCTGATTTTCTTCTCAAAGATTGCATCATGACGGCTTCCTTTTCTCAAACTCTTGACAGCGTGAAGGAGATCGAGCTTGAGTACAAGGCAAAGCCCAGCCCTTAGTCACGACTTGCCTTGTCGAGCGGCTGTTGCAGGGCTTTTCTCTATTTGAAATGAATTAGATTTTTTGACCGAAGCCCATATAGCCGAGTTTGAGGTTCGAAGTGAACACAAAGTCGAAGCCTTTGTGGACCTTCCTTTTGAGTAGGGAAGCGAAGAATGGTTTGTGAAAGATCACGGGTCTGATCCCACGAAATTCCTGGTGGTCGATGGAAGATTTTTTGAGCATGACTTTAAGCTCTGACGGTTTGATAAACATGCGCAGAAGATGAAAATTCTTCGGGCAATCCCGAGCGATAAACTCCACTGCTCTGACCGCAAGCAGGCCGGCTATGAAGGTGCGGTTGAATGTATAATAGACGAGAGTTCCTCCGGGTTTCAAGACGCGTGAGGCCTCTAGAATCGCCTTGCCCGGTTCTTCCACGTGCTCGAGGAAATCAAGGAGCATGACGACATCGAAGCTTGCATCGGGGTAGGGCAAATCAAAGGCGTCTCCGGCCAGGTAGTTTACGTTCGATCCGCTTGGGGCGTGGCGCTTGGCGACTTCAATCGAACTTACTGACTGGTCGATGCCATGGATCTCATATCCGAATGTTGCCAACTTATTGGAGATGAGGCCTGCGCCACACGCCACATCTAGAATCTTGGCGTCTGAAGGCAGTTTTACACGGGCGAATATTTCACGAACATAAACTGTTTTGAGTCGGGATTCCGCTTTGAGAAGTGCGATGATGTGACCGTCGTCATTGTACCAACGCTCGTCCAAGTCATCGTAAAAGGCATTATTAATGACTGCTTCGGACATAATAGACATTCCAATATAAGTGTTGATAGAGGCCCCAGAAGAACACGGCGACCGGCAGAGCCTTCAATTCGGGAAGATCGGGCTGCAGATTCCATAGCACGCCGATGACAGCCAGGAGAGCGCCATGCAAGATAAAAAGCATGGCGTGACACCAGTGCTCGAGGGGCTCACAGGCTTCAGCGTGAATCCATTCATCCTTCGTTATGAGAAGACAGGAAGCGACAGCGAGCACTCCGTAAATGCTGATCAAGAGAGTGGTGGGGGCAAAGAGTGCTGGAACGGAAATCGCGATGAAGAAGAGTCCAGTGTCAGCAACGTGACCCCAGCGTTCGAACTTTTCGAGACCGCGTTTATGATGAAATATTCCTTCATCCACGAGCATCAGAATCGCCTGGGTCAAGCCCAAGCCGGTTAAAACAAATCTCAAAACTTCAATCATCGATCAGCTCTTCTGGAGTAGATTCATAGTTACTGTGAGACCTGGACCAAAGGCCATAGAAACGATAAGTTCGCCGGCCTTGACTTCGCTATCTTCCTGCATGGCTTTCCAGACGTGAGGAAGGGTTGCGGAAGACATGTTGCCGTGACTTTGTAAAACTGCCTTGCTGTGGCTGACCGATGCGTCGTCGAGTTTGAGTGCTTCCTGTATGGATTCAACGATTCTTGGTCCGCCCGGATGTACCGCGTAGCGGGACACCTGACCGCGAAGGATTTTGTTTGTCTCAAGAAATTCTGTAAGATGCGCGCCGATCACGCTATTGAGCTGCGTAACAACCTTGCGGCTCAGAGTCATATGAAAGCGGGAATCTTGAAGATCCCAGGCCATGTACTGTGTGCTGTCGGGAACCAAGGCTTCATAGTGAGCAAGGAGGGCCAAACTGCCTGGAGTTGGAGTGCGGCCAAGGTCCATGCGAGCACAGCCATCAGCGAAGAGAATATTGCTCACGACCTGATCAGGATCCGTTGCCAGGGGATCGAGATGGAGGGAGCAAAGTTCTGTGCACAATACGCTGACTGTCTCGTGGGGCTTAATGGATTGGGTGAGCTGCGCGCCCATGTGAACGCCAGGCACGGAAGCGTAGCAGCCCATATGTCCAATTTTTAAAAGACGGGTCGCCTGATTCCAGCCTTTTTCCATCACGAGCATCTGGAGGGGGTAGGGAGCGCGATAGCCCGTGCAGGAAATATCCACGATATAACGCGGTGCTTCCTCTTTCTTAGAAAATGCCTGTCGGGCCATTGTCTGCGAAGCTTCAACAAAGACTTTCATGCGATCCTGTAAGGGAGGAGCAAACCAAGGGGAAACTGACTTGTCTGAGCGAGTAGACGCTTTGAAAAGTGTCATGTCTTCCCAGGAGTCGTGCGTGTAGTCGCTCAACACGGTTCGGCGGTTATGAATGCTCTCGTTACCAAGCATGCGTTCATAGAGGTTTAAGGCTTTGGATCGCTCAGGACTTGTACCGCTCTTTTGCAAAGCTTTCATGATCCATGCAATTCCGTCGCTTTGAGGTACTTGAAAGGGAGCGGGGATCGATTCGATTTTTTGTATATAGGCGATGGCGTCGGGCATTGGCATGATATTTCCTTTGCTCACGTGGAACCCCTGATTTCTAGGATTCCAATGCGTTGACCGCGGATGCGTTGTGGCTGATCTTTATAATCATAAGCATTTGGTTTTGTCTGCCAAAAGCTCATTCTCGACTGATTGGCATTGTTTACGCGCAAAACAGATTGTCACCAAGCCTTAATGTCACTTTGCTCATAATATGCAGCGGAAAGGTAGATGCATTTTTGTAAGTTCAAATAAATGATCTTTAAATACCGTGAGATAAAAATAATATCCAAGTTCCGGAATCGCTCGTTTCAAGGCAAGACCCCATCCATCGAATACAGAATAGGGGTCAAGTCTTCGACTCGACCCCTGCTTTAGATAGACAAAGATTATTTCCAGATGCCTGTCACTACGGGTGCTGTTGCGTCGTTTTTTCCGAGGTCTTGAAGGCCTAGGAGAGCCTCTATCGTGTGGAGGAAGCCGTAATGATCGATTTTAGAAGTATAGGTAGAGCCGGGCTTCACAACATCGCCATAGAAACTCGTGTAAATATGGTTCCCACCTGAACGGGAGCTTTCATCGAAAGTAAAAACCACAAGAGTTGATGGCGGAAGACTGCCCTGAATACTCGGCAAAAAGCTATTTTTAATCCAGTTATCTGCATATGCAACGCCGGTATCGTGACCATCTTCGGACATGTTTGGAATATAAAGTGAGTAGTTAGGGAGGGTGCCGTTCGCCAGGTCATTCAAGAGTTCGCCGCCCTCAACTATGTTTGCGCAGCGGGCCGGATCAGTCTGAACATTTTTGAAACTTATAAACGGTACATGCTTTCGAGCGTATTCGCCTGAGCGTTCACCGAGGAAGCAGTTGCCTGGAAAATCACTTGCATAAACCTTCCAGGTCTTACCTGCTTCTTCCAGTAGATCCCCTAAGTGGCGACCGTTAAGATTAACATTTAGGTCGTTTTTTACGCCATACATGTCACCAGCGATCATGGCGATATAGTTGCCTTGCGAAGGGTGAGTCTCCGCATAGAAGTTGCTAATATTTGCGCCTTGTTTGGCTAGCTTCGAAAAGGTCGGTTGGGCTATTGCTTTGGCGTAATCGGTATTTTCAAATTCCACGACTATGACATGATCGATGTGCGGGACTTTTGTGGAGCTTGCCAAAAGTGAGGAAGTGGAAGAAGCAGAGCTTGCGCTGATGGTCGCGATTGTAGGGCTAACCGAAATTGTAGCTGCAAAGGCCTGAACGGAAAGAAAGCTGACAGCTACGGTACTGATAACTTTAAATTTCATATAGATCTCCTGGGTGATTCAGCTAAAACCGAGGTTAAACTAACGTGTGGTGGTGAACCCAAGATGAATCCTGACACAATAGTTTAACATCGAGCGCAACCGCAAACAATTTCAGCTCTATGTCTCTAGATTATGAGGTTATATTTCGCCCAAGATTTTTATGACACCATGTCTTCCATATCAGGATTTTCCTTATTCCTTTCACGTCGATTGTAGAGGACCAGGAACCCAGAAACAGCCAACACTGAAGTCCTGTGAGTATCGCGGAGAGAGTTAAGGTGAAATCCATCTCCTCAGCGGCCTGTTTGCAATTCAGATCTTGTGCCACGAGGGTCAAGGGTAAGGGTATTTGATGCGAATCTGTATTTGAATGGGATTATTCATATTCGCTTCATTAAGGGCGGAGATAGTAATGAAGAGAAGTGTTGCTACTTATTCTTATGAGGATCCTATGAAGCTACTCAGTCTGACCCTATCGACAATATTTGTGCTTTACGCTCAATCCAGCTACTCAGCCGGCAAATCAATTTCGGCAGACGATGCCAAGAAAATCGCATTGGCGAAAGTACCTGGTGTGGTGAAGGAAGTTGAACGTGAGAAAGAACAAGGACGGGATGAATTTTCTGTTGAGATCGTTAAGGACGGCAAAACTTTCGAAGTGCATATCGATCCGGCAACAGGTAACATTTTCAATGTTGAAGAAGAGACTGCTGGCGACGGCCACGAGTAATATTTGATTCTTCATCAATTGTAATGAGCGGGTACCCACGACAGTGGGTATCACCTTTCCGACCATACTGCTTGCTGACCGCCGTCCTAAAGTTGAATGAATTCAGGCCTGCCGATAACGTTCGTAACTCACTTTCGTCACAAAAGAATGAGGGCCGGTCAAAGACCTGCCCTCATATGAATTGTGTTTCCAAATCATATTGAAAAAGGTAGACGAATTACTTCCAAATCCCAGTTACGACTGGACTCGTTGCATCGTTTTTACCTAGATCGCCGAGGCCAAGCAGCACTTCAACGGTATGGAGAAATCCATAGTGATCAATTTTTGGTTCGTAAACGGAACCAGGTTTAACCATGTCGCTGAATCTGAATGAGTAGTTCGATGGCGCCTTAGGATTTTGTCTAAAGATCTATAACAAAAAACCAAAGCCTAGAACAGTCTTTGGATTTTTCGACATTCGGGAACACAATGTTCTACTGTTGACAGTGGATGCTAGAATTGTTCTTGTCGCAGGGAAATTTTCCTTCTCCCGTTAAGCTCAGCTCACTATATAGATGGCTCCGACATGGTTGGAGATTTCCAACTTCACACGGTTTTGATTCCCGGCGATAAAGAGGCAAATAGCCTTAACTTGACTTTCGACGGATTGGCTTTTTAGGTCCAGTAAATTCACTTCGATCACAGGCGACTGTCGTGAGTGCGAAAGGAATGATCGAGAACATGAATGCTTGTTTCATGATTTATCCCCTTTAAACTTGGGCCGTGTTTTCTACTTCGGATATGCGTCGGTCTTATTTGGTGTTTGAAGGGGCAAAATGTGCAAAGTCATGAGAGTATTGAGAGAATACCTTGGGATTTAATTCTTATAAAAAATACGATTATATTACGCGAAAAAGCCTCTCAAAGAGAGGCTTTCCGTTTGAAGTTTTGTTAGGCTCTTATTCGACTACGGCATCAGCGGCATCTTCGCCCGAGCCGGCTTTTTCGGTCTCTTCGAGCTTGTTGTTCTTGTCAGAATCCTTGCCGAAGCGGGCATTCACTTTAATATTGTGATGGATTTGCTTCATGATGGTCTCGTTGGTGTTTTTGTTGATGTAGATCGTTCCGTCATCATCGACCGTCGCGCCGCCAAGATCGATTCCCTGAAACCATTTTGCAAGATTAAAGTCGACAAGCATTTTGTTTTCTTCAGAGGATTTTACTGTCACAGCACCTTCGCCTGTGAGGCGGAAATTGAGAGCTACGTGCCAATCAATTTCAAAAGGAACTTTTACTCCGGCCTTAAGAACAGTGCCACGGATGGCAAAGACATTACCAAGAATCGCTTCGCCTTCGCTTGCGCTAAAGTTTCTTTTCATTTGGAACTCAACTCGTCGATAGGAGCCGTCTACTAAGGTGATTTCAGGTGCATCGCCTTCGAGTTTGCCGGCGATCGCGTCAAAGACAAAGGGGCCTGACCATTTTGTCGCCTTATCACGAGCATTTTCTTTTTTGAGCGCTGCTTTTTCCTTGGCGTCGAGCTTTCCTGCTTTTTCTGCGATTTTAGCGGCACGGTCGGCTTTTTTGTCTTTTTCGGACTTGCCGCCTTTCTCAACGAGCGAAGCATCACGGTCGCCAGTTTCTACTTCAACTTCTTTGACAGAAGTTTTTTCTTCGTCGTTTTCCATTGTTTCCAAAGTCTTCTCGTCAACGTTGCGCTCTTTCAAAGCCTTAACGCGAATCTTGGCCACATTGAATTTTGCGTACGAGAGTTCAATGCCGGTACCTACTGCCAAGGTAGACGGATCGGCTAGCTCCAGGCCCATGGACTGTAGGCTGGCAAAATTTACATTCATGCTTCCTGTCGCACCAGTTGAATCGCTGGGCGTGGTTTCGGCGACCACAAACTCACTGCTACCTTGCGATTTGCTGTCTGAACAGGATGCAGATAGCGCAAGGACTGTGAAACACGCTATGACACTTCTTTTAGATTTGAACATTGTAATTTCCTTTAAGATTGTGGGGCATACTCATCTATGCACCCCATACACAAACCTTTCGACCTCTGTAGGTGAAAACTTTAATTTAGTTTTTTATATCTAATGATATTTGGCTGTTACTATCTTACAAAATACACAAAATTTGGCTCAAGTTTACGTAGGGATTCCCGATAAGGATATTAAGGGCAAAGTGCCCTGGGAGTCGAGACTTGAGCAAAACAGTAAGTCTAATAGAAAATGCTGTCAAAGAGACGAAGCCGAGTTCATGGCTCGACTACCGTCTCTATCTGAAATCTCTCTATACTTATTGCAAAGAAGCTAAGGAAGGTTATTCCTACCAAAAGTTCGCGGAGGATCTTGGATTCAACGGAACGACGGTCATGCATCAAATCGTCAATGGCTATCGCCCTCTTAGTGCAAAGGCTGGGAAGCAAGTTGTGGATTGTTTAGGGCTCGATGCTCGTGAGGCTAGATATTTTCTTACACTCATAGCTTTTTCTCATGCAAAGAATGCCCAGAGTCGCGAGGAAAATTTTCAACTTCTTCAAGCCTTGAAAAGACAAACCCTTCCAGACGAAATCGACCGAAATCTTTTGGACTATTTTTCCCAATGGTACCATCCCGTAATATGGGAACTTATCGGTATCCAGGGTTTTCGTCCGGAGGTGGCTTGGATTGCCAAGAAGATTATTCCCAACGTCAAACCTTCTGCGGTTCAGGACAGTCTCGAACTGCTTCTCAAGCTGGGTTTGATTGTTATTGACGCTGAAACGAAGACCTATCGACAAACTAAAAATAGGGTTGCGACGGGCCATCGCATCAAAGGCTTGGCTCTTGTAAGCTATCATGGAAGCATGATTGATCATGCAAAATCAGCTTTGACGTCGATCAGCGGAACGAGGCGAGATGTCAGCGCTGTCACTGTGAGTGTGAACGAAGAGACGGCAAAGAAGCTTCGGGATATGATCCACACGTTTCAGCTCCAGCTTCTCGATGAAGCTGAGCGCGCCGGAACCGGTGACCAGGTCTATCAAATCAATATTCAGCTTTTTCCTTTTACGGAGTAACTGCGATGTTTAAGATCTCTCATATTCACCTAGGCTTTCTCTTCAGTGTTTTTTTAGTGGACGGCTGCGGCGGAACCTTGGGCGGTAATCCTGAAGCAGAAGGCGGCCCAGCGGCTTCAGGCAAGGCTCTGAGTTTTGCAATAACGGATGCACCTGTTGAAGGGGCTAAAAGTGTTTTTATAACAGTTGAGAGTGTTTCGCTTCTGAAGGCGGATGGCGAGTGGTTGAGCATTCCCTTGGAAACCTCGACTGAGATCGATCTTCTTCATTATCAGGATGGTTTGACTTCACCCTTAGCAGCAATAGCAGACATCTCGGCAGGTACCTACAGTCAAACACGACTGGTACTTTCTGATAGTTCACCCGCCCGTTTAATTGATCTAGACGGCGTTGAACATAGTTTGAAGATACCGAGCGGCAGTGAAAGTGGACTAAAGATCAACAGCCCGATCGTTTTCGAAGCTGGAGTCACGAAGTCCCTGGTTATTGATTTCGATTTGCGTAAATCGATTAAGCTAACGGGCAATGGCAACAGTCCAAACGCCAAGTACATGATGAAGCCGATTTTGCGAATGATCGAATCTAAAGATGCTGGAAATCTGCAAGGTACGGCAAGTAATGGAGACATCGTTTGTCTCTATCCGAGCGGGAATGCCATGGACAGCACTGACGACTGTGACAATGCGATCGTATCAGGTACGGCGAAGGATTCAAGAATAAAGATTGGCTTTATTCCCCCTGGAACCTACGATCTGAGGGTTTTTAGAAATAAAGTTGTTTTAAAAGACGTTAAGGGCGTGAAGATCGAAAGCGTTTCGCTCACGACCGTTGACGGTCTTTAAAAGAATTTTTAAACGCGATTTTAGAGAGAGACGATAAGTCTCTCCTTTTTTTTCCCAAAAAAATTTGGGTTATTGTGACTAGATATCATTTCCTCGCGCATAATTTTTCGAGGCATTTTAATTCCAGCTTTCAAGCTCTCTAAATGAGAAAGTAATTCGGGATCTCTCTATTTATCAGGCATAGGTCCGAGAAGAGTATTATAGCATCGCAAAGGATGCCATCTCATAAACCTTAGAGGTAACTATGCTGCTCAAAATTAAGTATGTGCCTGTCGTTTTTCTATTCACAATCTCTTGTGGAGCATCGACAGCTTTCAAAGAAACAGAGCTGGGTCGCTTTGAAATCAATGTTGCAGATGAAAATGATCCTACAGGCCCCTCGGCAGATGGGACGGTGCCCTTAGAGCAAATCCTCAACGCTCCGGCCACTGAGGGCTCCGAAGGCGGGACCCAAAGTGAGAGGACAAACGCATCCAAGGTCGAAGCAGCGCTGGCTGAAACGGTAAGCCAAGGGGGCAGTTCTGTGAATGGGAGCGATGCGGGCAAAGGACAACAGAGTCACTCCGGAAGGTCCTCCTATTCAGCCGGGCCTACTGCGAGTTCTGAAGGTTCCACGGACGTCTCGGATGAACAAACAATGCAGCTTTGTTCAAATTTTTTTCATGGTAAGGCCAAATATATTAAGCTGATTCGCTCGACAGATTCAGCTTCTGCCATACAAGCGAACTCGGAGACGGTCATTGCCGTTCGACTGTCAGGAAATCAGACTAAATTCGGTCTAAACGTAGGCGGGAGTCAAAAACTTGCAGGCCTTTGTATCGTGGCCGTGGGTAATATGCCAACAACTGATATTTCCAGTTCCGTGAATATGGGGCAGATTGTTTACGTGGGCAGAGGGAATCAGTCGCATGCGAGTTTTACTTTCAGTAACGCAACTCTTGATACGGCCTATGTCAACCTCAAGGGAAATAGCCATCTTGTGAACTTTGATGGTGTGGGTGCATCAGTTTGTAGTTCCCTCGATCAAAATCAAGGTAAATCCGCAATCGACTGCAACTAGACAATTGGAAGTCCGGCGTTCGATTGATATTAATTTTTTCGATCGAACGCCGGCTTGTTATGGAAAATTAATTAGATCGCTTTCGCAATCTTGATCTTCACCGTCTCACCAGCTTTTGCCTTCTCGACTGTTCCAACTAGGTCACCGGGCTGATCCATTCCCGCTGAGCCATCTTTATCCAAACGGGCTTTCAAACGGAGGTTCTTAGGAACCGGCCCACCGCCCATAGTCTGAATATTTTCTGATGTAAGATCGCCTTTGTAGAATGCGCCCTTAGCGTCTTCTCTCAGGTCGACTTTAACTGCGCCGTAAGGCATGGGGCGAGGACTGTCTGCATCATAAAGAATGATGAAGAGCGTGCGAATACCAGCGTCTTTCTTGATGAGTGCTGCGTCGTCGATACTGACTTCGAGGCTGACAATTTTGTCAGCCGCAAATGCATGGGAAGTAAGGGGAGCTGTCAAGGCCAGAACGAAACTCAATTTGGAGAAAAAGCGCATATACTACGGCTCCTGTGGATCAATTAAAAAGGAATGCTAATCGCTTTGCCACGATTCGTCGAGCGGATTGTTTCGTATGAAGGCGATAAGACTTCGATGAAAAGTTATCCATAAGTTGCAAATTTTATTCGCTCTCCTTATACTTTGAAAAGCAACCTAAGGAGATGCTGATGAAGTCGAAAAGCGAATTTAAGATCACCAAGTGGGATGAGAAAACTTACCAGGAGATCAGCGCGGATCAGAAGATGACGAAAGCTTCTGTGGAATTTAGCTTTACCGGCGATATTGAGGGTTCAGCTTCTACGGAGTGGCTCATGTATTACCCATCTGCCGGCCATGGCGATCCAAGTAAAAGCCATGCAGAATATCTGGGCTTCATCCGTATCGAAGGCAAGATGAATGGCAAATCGGGAAGCTTTGTCATCGAAGACAAAGGCACCTTCGTTGAAGGCACGGCGAAGTCGAGTCTTCACATCGTCGCAAACTCCGGAACTGATGGATTCAAAGGCATCAAAGGTTCGGGGCGCTTCAATGCCAGTCACACAACGAGCTCTTTTGACGGAACTGAAGAAACGGGCGGATCTCACGCGCGCCAAAAGCCAGATAGCCATCAACATGCTCGCGCCTCTTCGTAGTTTTCCCGAAAACTACATTCCTCAGTACGGGGAGGCGATCAAGTTCTTGAACAAACAACCTATCGCTCTCAAGAATCAGTTAACCATCAGTGTCTCTAGTTTTGATAAAGTATCGATCGATACACTGGAAAAAATCTACATCATCCTCGATAAAATCGTCGATACCAAGGCAACAGCGCTGGCTCTTCGCTTTCCGGAACTCGATGCGACTGTCAAAGAAGCAGGAGCTGATTCCGCATCTGGCTTTTGTGGATCGTCCTGATGCTCTTAGCGAAGTTTATTTGAAGGAGTTAGCCAATTCGGCTGCCGAACCTATGATTCGCGAGACAGCCGAACTCGGCCTTGGAATCCTCGCGCATCAATTGCGTGAGCAGGAGCCGGAACGGGCTCGAAAGATCCTGATTCTCCTCAACGACAAACTGCTTTCTGCAACAGATGCGAAATCTAAAATCCAGGCTTTGAGTGCGATGGGGAATATCGGACTTCTGGAACAACTGGATTCCACTCTGCCCTTTACCAGAGATGCGGATCCCAAGATTCGGGCGGCCGCTTTGCAATCTCTTCGCTATGTCCCCGCAGCGGAAGTCTCGAATCTCCTGGCAGCGGCCGTTGAACATGATCCCGAAACCAGAGTGCGTGAAGAGGCTTCGGAAGCCCTGACCTACGTTCCACCTACCGACGGCGATCTCACTCGTTATGAAACGATACTCATCTCAGAAACCAATATTTCTGTTCTGAAAAACGTACTTCGAGCCCTCGCCAACTCGGGAAGCCCGGCGGCAAAGACTCTTATGCAGAAATTTTTGGATAATTGTGGACGGACGGAAGTCTGTGGCTACGCGGATAGTTTGATCCGTGGTCTTTGACGGGAAGTTCGCCTTAAGTCCAGGATAGGGGGATATCAAAATCCCTGAGCAGAGTGCCGGTCTGAGGGCTAAACACCGATGACTTCAGGCTCTGTAGGATAGGTTTCGCACTGGAATCCCAGCCAAAATTCAAGACTCCGAAATTGGTTTCGTTGATCTGAACCTGCACCCGAAAGGGATTTCCATTTTTCATGTCCGTTGTATGCGTGATTCCGCTGGAAGTGACTTCATGGATGATGCGCCCGCTCGCGACTTCCCTGCGAGACGTTTCCGTAAGATGACGATCGCCGCTCAGCAACGTGACCGGTACGGGTGATGTTGAAAGCAAATTGAGAAATCGAGTTTGAGCCTCGGGATAACAGGCCCAGGTATCCTTGCCGGTAAAATCGGTCAGGACTTGAATACTTGATACCACGACTTTCATTGCCGGACCGCTGCGTTTGATTTCGTTTTCAAGCCAGCCCCATTGGTCTTTGCCAAGGGGATCCGCGGAAGGGCCTGAGGCCTCTTTAAAGTAGCGCATATCCAGTAGGATAAATTGGATTTGATTGGCCTCTTTGCCCATTAATTTGGACGTGTAAATTCCCTTTTGCAAGCGACGCGGCGAATCTTTATCTTCACCGATGAAGTCGAGGAAGACCTTCTGCGTGTCGACTTTTTCCGCGTATTCCCTGCCTGAATCGTTGGCCGCGTAGTCGTGGTCGTCCCATGTGCCCATGACAAAGCTGGAGCTGATAAGGGCTTGGTAGCCTTCATCAGCGAGAACTTTTTGATATTCTTTCTCCCGGAAATTGGGATAGAGGCCGTCCGCATAAATTGCGTCGCCCATCCATAGCCAGCCCTGAGCATTCTTATTTTTGATGATAGGCCAATGTTTGGTCAGCATCTCTTGTTTGTTGCAGGAACCGAAGGCAAGGGATGTGAGAAGGTCGGGTTCAACCACCTTTTTCACAACGCCACAACCCAGTCCAGGCAAGGCGCTGGCCAGGAGGAGACTCGAGTAGGCGTAAAGAGTTGAGACGCAGGCCTGCCTACGAGAAATTCTCATTAAATCCTCAGGATTGCTTTGATTTTGGCATTGGGTACAGGGATAGCATCTTGAGAAGCCAGGCTTTCAAGAGTCTATGGGAAAGAGCAACGCGTTATATGATAAATAAATTATAACATGGCGCCACGGTGAAAAGTTTACCTACGAAACGGCCTTCGTTAGAGTGTAAAGCCATGTTTTTTAGTTAAGAATATGACTTCGGCCATCCCACCGGGCGATCAGCATCGACGTGTTGATCCCGCCAAATCCAAAGCTGTTATTCATGACCAAATCAACTTTTTGATTCAGGTGCTGTGGGCCGGGTGAGACAAAGTTAAATCCTTTGGATATCGATTCAAGGTTAAACACGGGGGCGAGAAAGCTGCGATCGATCATGAGCGCGCAAAATAGGGCTTCCATCGAACCCGCCGATCCACAGGGATGACCGATAAGGCTTTTGGTGCTGGAAACAAAAGTTGAACGTAGATTCTCGCCAAACATTCTTTCAAGTGCGCGCCCTTCGACTTGACTCCGCTGGTGGACGACCTCAATGAAAGTTCAATAGCATCAAGGGTGAGACCGATGGGCGTGATGGCACCCCTTCCGGTAAAAACGACTTGTTTTCTGTGAGCTTCATTCATTGGCTCCGGAGCGTGGCGCTATTGGCCCAAATTCAGTGTCCGAGAGTAGTCTAGCGGAGTCTCGGGTTCAGCGGCACATCCTCGGGAGCCAGTCTTCTTTAGGAGGCTTTTATCTCAAAACAAAACCCATCGATGCGAACATCGATGGGTTTCATAATTTATCTTTTCAAAATGCTTTGTTCAAATATCCGGGATTAAAGGGGATAAATGATGAAGTCGTCCTGAATGTCTTCTTGAGGGAGAGCACCCAAATCCAGCAAACGCGTGTTGAGAAGATCAAGTGTCTCCTTGGTCAACGGTAGGTCGTGTTCGCTTGGTTGGTACGTTGTGCCAACTGGGTAATCGACACCAGGAGTCGTCGACATTTCGATATGAGCACCCAAAACGTGTGTCACTTCCTTGTCTGCCAGAAATGCGGTCAGGCGAGCAACGCTTTTGCGATAAGCTGCCCAATCCCGAATGTAGAGGCGTCCAGGATAGAGAGTGTCACCTGAAATCAGAATTCCCGTTTGCTGGTCATAGACAGCAATATGGCTATCTTCATGTCCAGGGATTGGCACGATCTGAAGGATGCGCCCACCCAGATCGAACTCAGCCGAACCTTCCGGCCAGGATTTTAGGCCAAAGAATTTCGAAACCGCGCTGGCCGTTATGCCAACGACAATGGTGTTGGCTTTGCCTTTAAACTGAGTATCGCCGGCAACGTGATCACCATGTCCATGGGTATGAGCCACGACGAGTTGGATATTGGCGCGCTCGGCAACACCGTAGTGCTGCACAAGCAATTCCTCGATTGTTTTCTGAATCGGGAAGCTGATCGCCGATTTGGTAGCTCCTGTATCAAACATGATCGCGCGTGTTTCACCAAAGAAGAGGTAAATAAACGGGCCTTCGTAGTTGATGCATTTGCTTTGACGTAAAATCGTCAGGTTCTCGTTGTAAGGGTGTACCTGAATCGCAGGATCTGTGTTCGAAGAACAGCTGGCCGAGCCATGAATCCATTTTTCGCTGAGAGTTCCGCTTTCAAGTTTCACCGCTGAATACCCTTTGGCGCTCAAGAATGGGAGAAGACTGAACAGGATTGATCCAATTGCTTTCTTCGAGAACATGAAAACCTCTTAGTCACAAAGATTGTAGAAATCAGGGCCCTGAGTACAGTAAAAGTCGGCTACGACCTTGAAGGATGCTTCGGTGGCGGTAAGGGCTTCTGTGATCGTTCCGTCTTCACTGACGGTAAAGTATTGACCAACCTGCAGGCGATTGGATTCTTTGTCGGTCAGAGGAAAGCTACGCAAAGTGGGCTTGACTGGAGAGACGATCGTTGTGTTGTTTGCAACGGAGTTAAAAGCCGGTTCATTGAGCCACTGGATTTGAACGATGTGATCAAAGTTTTGCGGCGCTGTGATTTGGTGTACGAGGTATGAAGCTTCTGCTGTGTCGACTGGAATATAAGTCAACTGCTCAAGGGCTTCGCTCGTTTTCTTAAGTTGGCTTTTGTAGAGGATCTCATCAACGGTAACGGTTACGTTGGAAAGGATGACTCGTCCGCCGTCTTCGAAGTTGCCTTTATAGAGATCGGCCTGGAAGCTCTTGATTTGGCCGCTCAGAAGGCTTGGCAACACGAATGGTTTGGGTTTGATTGTAAAGAGACCTTGGTTGCCAAGAGTTGCTTTTGCTTTTTGATAGACTGCCAGCGCATCGGAAGTCGCGTGGCTCAACTTAACCTGAATCACTGCCTGCCAGTCATGAGGCGACATAAACATGGGGACATGAGATACAAAAAGAGTGTCGCTACCAAAGAGAACCATGCCGTGTGTCGCAGCCCCAATTGTTGCCGCGCTTACATCGCTTGAATGTGCGGATTCAGCAGCCTGCGTGGCAACTTTCGCATCTGTACAACCGAGTGTGAGGGCTAGAGTTAAAGGCAAAATGAAGCTTGTTTTCATACGGCATCCTTAAACAGATAGGTGTTTTCTCTTGGGTTTGAAACGTATTTGACTCGAAGCACGTCGAGCTGAATCATGCATTCTGACTGTTATTCAAGCTGGTACCCCACCGGCTTTTGCTTGTCAAGCGCTCCCATAGATACGTCTATCTGCGAGGGAGATTAGGAATGTAGAATAAAGAAAATTTCTTTTTTACACAGCAACACACATCTAAGACTCACTAAATTTTTTAACTTTGCAACTGCTTCTATTTCAGCCGTGCCAAAGCCTTTAGCAAAAATAAACTCGGTTACAATCTGTTTCATTTCAGCGACAGAAAACTCAGCTTACACCTTTTAAAAAGTTTCCCAGTCACTGAAGTGAGTTTCGTAATCGCATCAGATGGTTAGCGAGAAAATTTTTAAGTTTACGTAAGGATTATCCAGAGATCTTGTGTGAACAGTATTCGAATGAACTCGTGTCGATTTACGCGAAAACATGCCATCTATGCATGATTGTGGATTAAAATAGCTAAATCTTGACCTGTCTCCTGAATAGAACCCATGGAAAACCTTGTTTCTTGGATAAAATCTTTGTGATACTTGGTTAGACGGCTGGCCAGTTCAAGAGAAATGACTTAGTTCAGAATGTCTTGGAGCACCGACCAAGCACGCCGAGAGAGATTACCATTGTGAAGAGGGAATACTATGCAGCGGTTTTTGAAATTTCAGCTTCTCGCCTCCATCGCTTCGCTCAGTTTGTCATTTGCTTGCAAAGAAGATCGCAACAACCCGTCGACCTCAGCAGTGAAATCGGATTGGGAAGAAATCGCGACCGAAGGCAAATCACGCAGCTATGCGATCGACTGGGCTTGTGAGCCGAAGCGTTACGGTGCTGCCTCTGAAAAAACTATTAAGGATCAGGAAGAATACTGTGAGTGGAAGGTTGTGAAAACCACTGCTACAGAGAAAACCTGCCGCTTTACAACGAGTTTTGATGAAACCCGCGATTTTTACTTAAACAGTCGAGGTAAAACGCCGATAAATTCGATCGGCGCCGCACGCTATCTCGTCGATCTTTGTACGAAAAACGCTACGGAACACCTCGAAGCCGGCAAAACCGCTGGTGCACTTTGCGCCGGAATTCCTGAAGGCTGTGTGGATGGTCGAAACTCAGATCCAGAAATCTGTACCAAAGTTCGATGGGCAACTGGCGAACGATTCGCAGGCAACATTGACTTTTGCGTCGACAAACTCATCCAACGCGATAGCATAATACTCGACGAGCCTTTGATGCAGTTCGGTCTTCTCAGCGAACTTCCTGAGAATTGTACTTACGCAACAGAAGACCATACAGAAGTTGTCTGTACGGTTCCCGTTGAAGACACATGTTTCTCGGTTGCGGGTCAGCTCCGCCCTGGCATGAGAGTTCAGACCAAAGCGAAAGCCGATACCATTGCAACATTGCCAGTCGCACGTGAATGCTACGTACCATAAGTTAGTCATATCCTGCCCCGCTGATACCAGCGGGGCTTCAATCCCAAAGCCCTCTTTTGAATGTTTGGCTTCGGCCTGTTCGTGCAGAGCCCTGGGGATCCTTGTACCTGTATTCATTCGAAGCTGACTGAGGAGCCACCTATGAAAAAATACCTGTTCTTAGTAGGCCTGACTTTTGGAGCCTATTCCTGTGGCCAAAGTGATTCAAATTCCAAGATTTCCGTTCAAACAAGCCCTGCGCCAAGGCCTCGAATTATTGAAGAACTCGGCGCGAGCGATCTTTCCATCCTAGTGCCTTTGCAAAGTTCGACCTTTGAGGACCCCAGCGAGTCCGTCTTCTTTGGCAAAGTCGGAACAGGAATGTGTAATGCCCCCACTCTCGATCTGGGAGGGGCCGACCCCATCCTTTCGCAATCTCTCTGGCAGGACTGGGCTAAGGACAGCCTGATGTCCGTTCTACCCCTTCCCAGCAACGCCCTGGCTTATCGCGCGGATGTGGTGACGGCTGGACTGTCATCGACGATCGCGAGCCTAAAAGCTGATATGAACGCCTTACCTGACGTCGACCTTGCCAGTGATGACCTTTGTCCCGAAGCGATCGGAAGCGAGAGTCTTCAAGTGGATAACGTTGAATTGCTGCGCAATGAGGGGACTAACGTCGCCGTCACTCAGAGTCTACCCGCGGGAGCCTGCCACTACAAAAACTGGCGGGTCGTCGCGGCCCGTTTTGAACCCTGTAGTTACAGACCTTCGGTCCTAGCTCACGATCCGGGAGCCCTGACTGAAAGCACAAATCCCAGATTCCCGTCGGAGGCCTGCGGCGGCGCCGAGCTTAGACTCGTGCTCCAGCCTTTCATTGCCAACGAAGACGGTGGATTCACCTCGATCGATATGGCGATTCACGCCTTCTACAAGATAGATGACACCAATGCCTTCATCGATGACCTTCGAAACCTTCGTTCCATCACCCGGACTGTCTTGAAAGGCCAAACGGGCGAAGGGACTCGAGCGGTTTGGTATGCGGATGAAAAGGATATGTTGCTTCCTCATCCAGGTCTTCGTGAAGAGATGGATTGCAAGGATGGTCTCGATAGTCCGCAAAGGGTTGGTGTGGAATGGCGCCGGATACTCGCCAAGTATGCCCGCCAAAGCCAGCTCTTCAAACTTACCTGGATGGCGAGTGATAACAGCGGTTCAAACTGGAGTTTTGGCCTGAGATTGGTGCAGCCAAAAGAAGGCACAGTGGAACCACGCTTTGTAAAACGTGGCGAGTCCTTCAAGGTCGAAACATTTACCCTCTCGCAGATCACCCGCGGCTTTCCCTTTACACCCTTCGACTTGAGACTCAAATCACTCGACTATTTCTACAAGGCGGGACGTACGGATAAACTCCTGACCAGCGACGAAGGCAAGTCAGCCTTGAAAGAACTTATCGACATTGCCAACCCTGATAAGACATCGCTCAATCTCGGAGGAAAAAACGGAGCTTCCTGTGCGAGCTGTCATACCAGGGACCAAACAGAAAAAGCTGTTCGAACGAGAACAGGCAAAACCCACGATCAACTCGCCGCCCTCGCTGAAACCGATACAAGAGTGTTCGCGATCTGGGATCCAATCCGTAAGAATATTGAGAAGCGAAACGACAATAACTTAAGGAACTTCGGATACGGACCGGCTATGACGATGGGTGTCAGCCAACGGGCGCTCAATGAGATCGATGCTGTTAGGCAGGTCGTAAACAGTTACTTTGCGAAAACTCAGGATCTCAGTCTACCGGCTTCATTCATCAGTAAAGTGAATAGTCCCGTATCATTTGAGGGTGACATCAAGCCTTTGCTCGAGGCCCGCTGCGGCTATTGTCATAGCAGCAAACGGGCGCCACTGCTCCTAAACGAGAGGATAGCGGAAGTCTATAGCAGTGCTATCGTCACCAATATATGTTCGGCGAACTTGGCCTTTCAACATATGCCACCAGGCAAGACTCTGCCGCGCGAAGAAAAGTCCTTGGTCCTGGCTTGGGCCGATTCTCTCGATTCCGAGGCAGAACCTCTGAGCTGTGAGGGCTTGGCCCCACAGGCAGCTCCTAACCCCACCAGTCAGAGTCGATGATTTCAGATTCGACTTAAGTGGAGTAATGGGAGAGGAACTTTCAAAAGGGATGTGCCTATTAAATCGAATGTTACAGTCCAAAGAAGCACCGGCTGAAATGGGCTCCCATGCACAAAAAAAGGCCCAGATTGAGAGAGTCAACCTGGGTTAATTTATTTAAAAGCTATAAATCGAATTATGGTGCTTTTGTTGCTTTTGCTTGTTGTAAAAGCTTAAATTCTGAAGATCCGTTTGCAGAGTACGAGACATAATATATTTTGGTCACTGAAGGATCGGTTACGCCCCAATATTCGAATTCATAAACCGAAAGATCGGCCGGGAGCGCTGAGTTGGAATCCTCGGTGGATACGAACGTCCCATAGCCGACCAACAGATCATCGACAGAAGCGTCAGAAGTCTCAACTGTCGACAAGTCGACATATGCGGGTACAATATATAGGTCACTGCCTGAAACATCTTTTGCAGTTACACCTGTAACGACAATGTTTGTATTTACTGAACCAGAGTTTTTAGCCTCGTCATCATAGTTTGAATTATCAGCCTCGCTTTTATCTCCCAGTTCGACTACGCATGGTCCGTTCGCAGTCTCTTGCTTGCAAAGGTAGGATACAATTCCTCCTGGATGAAAGAATTCCGTGAAAAAGTTGTCCTCCGGAGTGACTTTTACTTGAAGATTGCTAAATTGGAGAGTTGATAGAACTGGTACAGATGCAGCGGCAAGGTTTCCGTCCTGATCTAAATCTACTGTCCAAAATTTAAAGGTTGGAGCTAAAGTGGATGCGTTTCGGGCGGGTCCCCAATATTCAAAGTCCGCGGCATTTGGGGTGCCGTTGCCTGTCAAAAAGCCAACAGAAACGTCCCAGTCTACTTCTGCTGCATCGGTGATACCAGCTTCCGTCACGATATAGTTTTGAGTGGAAACTGTCGGAGACTTAAGCGTCGCACTTACAACAACGGCCTCGTCATTAACTTCTTTGGCTTTTGAAAAGCCACCATCATCATCCGCATAACCATCGATGTCGATTTTATAATTTTCCGATCGACTGGTTGTTTCGATCTTAGCGGCAAACCAAACGCCATTTTTTGCTTCAGAGCCCGGTTTGGAACCGACGGAAATGCGTTCGTTATACTGACGATCGCCTTCGACATAAGTACCGGCTATGATCGAAAGTTGTTTAATATCGTTGTAATAAATCGAATAATCACCTGAGCTTTGACGGCCATCTGATTCAACTTGCGAATAATGGATGTTCGTTGAGACCACTTGTCGGTTCCAGTCGATTGAAACAGAATCACCGCTAGCATCTTTGAAAACAGCTCTTTTCTCTAACTTTTCATCGCTAGAGGCCGGATCAAGCTTCGAAATCGTCATCGGTTCAATACTGTATTCTGTGTTTTTCTTCTCTTTCAACGATGCCAACTCTGAAGGATCTAAATCATTTTCGCCACCTAGAACTGCCAACATTCCTTGATACATGGATTCGGTATAAGTGATTTTAATGGCACCTTCTGTTACATCACAGTTTGTCCAACTGGCACTTGATTTCTGCTTACAATATGCATCGATTAAAGGCCAGGCTACATCGATTTCATAAATGTGAACCGTGGCATCTTTAATATCATCCGAAACATTTTGAAGTGATTCGGACATGTAATGAAATCCGACGGATTGATCTGCCGTGCTACCCTCAAGTGCCAAGCCTGTAGCCATACCCAAACGAAGCGAACCTGGAGTCGTAACGGAAACCTTTGCGGGTGCGGAGCTGGGAGAATAAGCAACAACGGGGTTCTCCGCGTTCTTCTTCGTGGAGCAGGCAAAACTGGAAGCAATCAACACGACCGGCAAAAATTTACTCGACATACGTGAACTCTCCTGGATAAATCTCTCAACCGGGTAGCCTATCGGCCACTTAAAAAGAACATTGAGTTTTCACTAAGATAAATTATAACCTCCTCATATT
>JACMPP010000073.1 GCA_014377445.1 Oligoflexus sp. | reverse complement strand
CTGCTGACAAGGCCGATCGAAGTATTTTCAGCCACAAAAATTTCTAGAAAAGAGACCTATCAAACCAGAGTACTTGCAGAATCGTTAAATGCAAAAGGATTTTGAAAAAGAGAATCCAGGGAAATCATAATGCTGCTATTCAGCGATTAGCCTGTCAAGTTTGCTCAATCCGCTCGAAGCACTCTCAAATAAATAAAAATCGGCCTCCCCTTTCACATGCTCGTCCGGATTAATCACAATAGTCATTGCACCAGATAATTTTGCTATCTCCATAAAAATGGACGCGGGCTCCACAAGTCCGGATGTCCCAATGGACAGAAAAACATCACAGTTTTTCAAAACAGTATTGAACATCTTCATGTGCGCGAGCGAGAGGTCCTCCCCGAACCAAACAACGGCCGGGCGCATTATTGAATCACAAGTAGGGTACTTTGGAACTTCATCGGGTGAATCAATCCAAACGGAAGGATGACCAGATGCGATGCATTTCATCCGATTAATGTTTCCATGATCTTACGTGAACCAGCTCTTTGATGGAGTCCATCAATATTTTGTGTGACCAAGGTAAGATGTGGAATCTTTCTTTCCCAGGAAGCCAGTATCTTATGAGCAAGATTTGGTAGGGCCGCTTGCATAATTGCATGTCGGGTACGAAACCACTGATAGTTCTCATTTGGATCACGAAGATATCCTTCAAGGGTCGACAGCTGATTGCTATCAAAATTCTCCCAAAGTGCGTCTTTTGTTCCACGAAAGGTAGGAATACCACTCTCCGCAGAGATCCCCGCACCCGTCGAGACGACTTCTCTTGACCATGCGTTGAGTCTTTTGCCTATTAGTATCCAGGTCCATCGAGGCTTTGCAGAATCACCTCGATGTTTTCATGCACTTTTTCAATAGCAGGATGTATCAGACGCATGGGTGAACTGAGGGAAAGTATAATAATTACAGCACTCTAAATATACATTAAAAAATACTGTACGAAATATTTAGTTTTGCGGTAATATGCCGATAAAGTAAGTCAGCGTTCACTCGCTGGAGGTCGAATGGGCAGAAAGAAGCTCCCCGAAGAATTGAAGAAAAGGCAGATAAGCCTTACATTTAGCGGTGAAGTGTATCGCTATCTGAAAGGGCTGGAAGACCCGAACTCGTTTGTTGAGGATTTAGTTAAACCACATGTCCCAGAGAAACGAGTCAAATCTCCAAAGCAGAAGAAAGGTACGGTATGAGCGTTCTAAAAATTGCTGTAGATGAAGAATTTCAAAAGAAAATTGAAGAAAAAGCCTTCAATAAACAGATGAGCCTTGAAGATTTTATAAAGAGCAGCCTTGAAAGTGATCGCAACTTTTCCGTCCCCGAGGGAGCGAAAGTCGTGAAATCAATTCCTGGCTATACTTTCATCCATGAAGTGGATGGAAGAATCCTTTTCAAAGAGACTGGAGCTGACGCGGTCTCAGCTTACGTTGGAATGACATCCGGAAACGAAACGCCTGAACTTGCCGCGTCTGAGGTCGGAGAAAGTTTGGCTGCGATGCTGGAAGCTTGTCATTATTGCGAAAGTGGAAGATTTGACTATGCCGCCTACAGAAAAAGATAAGCTTTCGAGAGTTCTAATCGCCGATCAGAACTCTCACATTTTTGAACGCAAAGAAAACATCGCATTGGCAGCGAAGCACGGCTTTGAAATCGTGTGCGTCGGACGACAATCTTCGGGGCTAATTAACAAAACCCCTGATCCAATAATCTATGCTCATGCCGTTGAACATAAAATGATTGTGATAACAAAAGATGACGATTTCCTTGATATTGCCAGGGACGCCTACGCAAAGAACCCAGAGAAGACCACCGAAGTATTCCTAAATTAGGATGAGTTACGTGCAGTCGAAGAGGTGTTCATAATCGTAGAGAAAGCACTCAAGAATGAAATCCAGTGTTCGCAAGGCATCCCTAAGTTCTTCGAAACTTACGAATATCTTCCTGTCAAATACCAGGAATATTTGCAGTACAAGCGCTCTATGATGGACGTAAAGGGTCTTGGCAGGCCACTCACAGACGAGCTAAAAGCCGCAGAGCATCGCTTCGCGAACTCTGGGACTTGTCGCAGATGCGGTAGGTTTTGCATTAAGCTTTATGATGGCGGCTTTGGTCAGAAATGTAAGGACCTCTAAGATACAGAATCGAAGAGAAAATAGAAAGGGAGGGTGCAACAAGCGTCCTCCCTTTTCCTTTTGCTATAATTATCCAAAATCGCCGACTTATTAGAAATCACCGATTAACTGGACCACCCTTAATATGAACAATGCATCTCCGAGACTTGATCGTAAATCTGTAGTCACTGTTCTGGCAGGATTGATTCTTGTGCATCTCCTATTTTCCAAAGTGAAATCTAGAAGTAACCTCTGCAATTTGCTCGGGAGAGGCGATAATCCGCGCCAGTCGACGTCTACCAGAGTCCTCAATAGGCGCCTCGTATATCTGTATGCTTGACTCTTGAAGATCGTCCCAGATCTCTGTATTTCGAAGTATGACTCCATTCTCAACCACAAAGACCTCGTCGTCAGATAGATACTATCGGTTCAAGGTCAAACGTATTCTAAACCGCTTATAAAGCAAGAGGGAGTTTGAACGCCCTTTCACAAGGGCATTCAAACTCCCATGTATCGATTGCCTACGACTCGACTTCAATAAAAGCACTGGCTTTGAATGTTTTTACGGGATTCCCACGATTGACTTCAAGTTGGCTCCTCCACTTTTTATCTTCATTTTGCTCCTCTACATGAATCTTTCGGTCTCTGATGATGTTCTTGATCTTCTGCTCCGCATTTTTTCGGTTTTGAACCTGCGACCGGCTTTCTCGTGAAGAAACGCTGATACCCGATTCAAGGTGAGTAGCTCTCACTGCGGAATTTGTCTTGTTCACGTTCTGACCGCCGGGCCCTTGTGAACGCATGGTTTGGAAGGCAATAGGACCTTCGCTAGAGAGTACACTCTCCTTCAATTCGACCTCATGAACAGCGATGAACCAATTCTTTCGCTTGTGAGTCGGACGATAGGGGCTTTGTCCTGACCAAAGAATTGTTCCAATCCATTCCCTGGCAAATTCTGCAGCGAGTTCACCTTTGATCTCTATAACCGCCGACTGGAGCCCAGCTGGGCCAGCTGCTTTGATCGGGGTGCTGGAAAGGATTTCGTAGTCAGTTTTCGCGAGTTTCAAAGCATCGCAAATCTTCTGAAGAACTCGATGGACGACAAATGCGCATTCCCGGGGGCCAGTGCCTGCCGTTATTTGTAGAGTTGTCATTTCTAACTAACCTTTCTTGAAGGTAATGATGGGACGGAGAGTCGCGATGATTCGGATGAATCCGCGACTGGCCATGTCGTCGATCACTTGTTCAATTTTCTTGTAGGCCTGGGGTGCCTCCTCATAGACGAGATCCTTGTCCGAGCAGATCACCCGACCGCCAAGAGATGTGCGACGAAGTGATTCAACGGAAAATCTTTTTTCAAGACGCCCCCGACAGTCACTTCGCTTCCACTTTCTTCCCGCCCCATGAGGGAGCGAGTAACCATGCAGAGAAGGATCGCCGGAGACTTCGACAAGATAGGAAAGATCCCCGCGAGAGCCTGGAATGACAATCAGTCCTGGATTTGCGGGCGTTGCTCCTTTTCTGTGCAGCCAGAGGTTGCCTCCCACAGCGTCCATGGGCACGACGTGGTTGTGACAGATATCACTGATGCGACGACCTTCAGTTCCGAGGAGCTGAAGCGCCCGATCAGCAATGCGGGCTCGATTCGCTTCGGCCCATCGGACGGCCATGTCATGATTCTTCATGTAGTCAATAGCCTCAGTGGATTCGCCAGGAAGCCCCGAGGCCCCATGAACAGAACTGTGCCGACGAAGGATCTCTTCGCCTAGTCCGCGTGATCCACTGTGAGCGAGGAGGAAGATGCGATTCTTATCAAGGTCGTTTTGATTCCAGGTCTCGACGTCGAGGATGGTCTCGACCTTTTGGAGTTCGGCAAAGTGATTGCCTCCGCCAATAGTGCCAAGTGCAAGGTCATGGCCGTTGGGTTCCAGATTCCACTTTTCTAACCACTCCTCGACTCTACCCGTCGGCTCGATCTCAAACGCGGCTAGATCGGCTTCCAAGCGATCCATTTTCACGCGGCGACCTAAGAGGTCGGTCTGCCACAGACCCATTCCACATCCAATGTCGTTGCCCACAAGGGACGGGTAGATCCATCCTCGCGAGAGAAAGGAGGCGCCTATAGGACTACCGCGACCCGGATGGAGATCTGGCATGCCGACGACTTCGGTCATACCCTTCCAGGTGGCTGTGTGTTCAAGCTGGCGAACGGCTTCGCCTTCAATCCAGCTACTGGGGGATGCAATTACGCTAATTTTTGGAACAAAGGGTTCGTTGCCCATTGTTTTTCCTTTTTGGATAAACGGGTTTGATTTGCCTGGTCCGAGACCGAGCGAACGCAAAGCTACAATGGAGACTTTGCTGCAAGACGAAGGTCCGCAAACAAGCCGCGTTTTGTGCTGCTTCTCTATGTATGTTGAATTGAGTCATTCACAGGGCGAGCTGTTCCATTGAAATAGGAAAGATTCGATTATGTGTGACTTAGGTCTGAAGATTTTTGCATGGTGATACTCCTCGAAACAATATTCTGACTAAAAGAAATAGCATAGCACTCTGGGACTGGCAATATCGTGTTTGCTTTCCCGCTAAGTTCTTATCGAATGATCCATTGACATCTGAGGACAACGGCAGTGTTTTGCCTCTATTCTAAACCCAGACTTTCCTCTATGTCAGGTCTCTAGGCAGTCGGAATAGAGTTTGATTTCTTTGGACGAATTTTCCATTCCAGCTCATGTTGAGTTCTGGGTGCCCTTGGTAAGTGAAGCGTAGGCAAAGGGGTGGAAGTTAAATCTTCAAGTTCATTCCTTCAAGCGAATTATTACCATCCCGAATATATCGGATTATTTGAAAGCGGCCGAACATCTCTGGGGTCCTCATCCCAAAAAGTGCAGAATAAGTTTCGATAAGACATTGATTTCGAAGTGATATTTTGATTTATCAACACTCTCTTTGTTACAGAAACCAGCAACTGACCTCAGCTGACAGTTCATCGTTCGATAAGATCCTTAGCACTTTGAGTAGCAGGGGGATCAAATGTTCTTATCCATCTCGACCCAACACCAGCCGGCCTCGGACTTGGGATTTCTTTTTCATAAACATCCTGATCGTGTTCATAAGATAGACTTGCCGTTTGGCAAAGCGACCGTGTACTTTCCTGAGTTGAGCGATGAACGATCGACAGCCGTCCTTCATTTCGAAGTCGATCCCATAGGCCTTGTTCGCGGATGGGGTGGGGGAGGCAACAGTCATGGCGATATCTATGTCAACGATCGTCCCTATGTATCGTCGTCCCTCTTTAGCCTCGCCATTTCTAAAGCGTATAGATCGGCTATGAATGGCGTTAGCAAAGAGCGCCCTGAATTGGCTCAAGCCTCTCTGCCCTTTGAAGTCTACATTCCCACAGTTTCGAGTCCTTCTGGGAAGGCTTCGATTATCGAATTCTTTGAGCCCCTGGGATATCAGATACAAATTGAGGAATCCCTTCTCGACTCCAAATTTCCTGAGTGGGGACAAAGCTCCTATTTTCAGATCACTCTAAAGAATACTTTGCCGCTCTCGCTCCTTCTTAGGCATCTCTATGTTTTGCTTCCCGTCCTCGATGGGACCAAACACTATTGGGTCCATCACGACGAGATCTCCAAACTCATTGAGAAGGGCGAAGGCTGGCTTGCGACGCATCCCGCTAGGCAGAGAATCGTCAATCGCTATTTGAAAAATCAGAAAGATCTGACTCGGGAAGCTGTTTCGAAACTCTCGGAGAGTCTAGGAGAATTGCCTTCCAGTCTACCCGCTTTGACGAGAGCACCAAACCTCAACGAAGTTCGGATGAGTCGAGTCGCCGAAGTTCTCAAGGATTCTCATTCCAGCCGAATTCTCGATATGGGATGTGGACAAGGGGCTTTGATCAAAGAGCTTTTAAAGGATAAACAATTCACTGAGATCCTAGGCGTGGATGTTTCGACGAATGCTTTGAAGAAAGCTAAGAATAGACTTCAGTATGAAGAATTCACCGAGCAGCAAAAGAGCCGCGTAGGCTTCAAACAGGGATCTCTCGTCTATTACGACAAACGCTTCAGAGACTTCGATGCCGTTGCGCTCATTGAGGTCATCGAGCATTTGGAACCCGAGAGACTTCCCACAATGGAAAGGGTTCTCTTTGAGTGTGCTAAGCCGAAAATGATCATCATCACGACTCCGAACCAAACGTATAACCATTCGATCGAAGCCTTGGGTCTTAATTATATGAGACACAGCGATCATCGCTTTGAATGGACCCAGGCTGAGTTTGAAAGCTGGTCAAATAAGGTAGCCGAGAAGTATGGCTATCAAGTCCGATTTGAGATGATTGGTGCCCTAAATGACGACAATATTGCTCCAACCCAGATGGGAGTCTTCACAAGATGAAAATCACATTTCCCGAACTTTCCCTTGTAATATTGATGGGACCCTCCGGGTCGGGTAAGTCCACATTTGCGCGGAAGCATTTTCTATCTACGGAAATCCTTTCCTCTGACGATTTCCGAGCGATGCTAAGTGACAGTAGCTCGGATCAGTCAGCCTCCACAGATGCTTTTGAACTGGTTCATGCCGTGGTTGAAAAGCGGCTAAAGAGAGGCTTGCTGACTGTTGTGGACGCTACGAACCTAAAGGTTGATGCTCGCACATCCCTGAAAAATCTCTCGAAGCGATTTCATGTCTTCCCAGTCATTATAGCTTTCGATATGGACGAGAAGATTTGCCAGGATAGAAATCGCCAGCGGAAAGATCTTGCCGTCCCAGAAGCCGTTGTGCGAACTCAGTCCCTTCAAATGAAAAACAGTTTGAAACAGTTGGATAAAGAAAGCTTTCGTTATGTGTTCCATCTCCGGACCGAAGCGGAGGTCGAGAGTACAACAATCGAGCGTCAGCGCCTTTGGAACAACCGTAAGGAAGAAAAAGGTCCTTTCGATATCATTGGTGACATTCACGGATGTCGCCTAGAATTGGATAAGCTTCTCAAAAAGCTTGGCTACAGCTTTGAAGAGACTGATTTCGCAAGAGCTCCCCTAGGTCGCAAAGCTGTCTTTCTAGGCGATTTGGTTGATCGAGGGCCAGACACGCCAGGAGTTTTACGTCTCATCATGAACATGGTTGAGCAGGGGCAGGCGATATGTGTCCCCGGGAATCACGATGTGAAACTGGTCAGAAAACTCAAAGGGAAGAACGTCAAGATCAATCATGGCCTGGCGGAATCGCTTGCACAGTTTGAAGGCACGACGGAGGAATTCAAAACGAAAGTGATGGCTTTCGTCGATGGTCTTGTGTCCCACCATGTTCTCGACGAAGGACGACTGGTCGTCGCGCATGCTGGTCTCAAGGAGAGTATGCAAGGGCGTGGATCGGGTGAAGTGAGGAGCTTTGCTCTCTATGGTGATACGGAAGGTGAAATCGATCAGTTTGGATTGCCGGTACGATTGAACTGGGCGGCGGACTATCGAGGCAAAGCTATGGTCGTCTATGGTCATACACCTGTGCCCGAGGTTGAATGGTTCAATAATACAGTCAATGTTGATACGGGATGTGTCTTTGGTGGCAAGTTAACAGCTCTGCGATACCCCGAAAGGGAGTTCGTATCGGTCGTGGCTGAAGCTGTCTATTGCGAGCCTGTCAAACCTTTCAAGGCCGAAGATTCTGACGCAGTCTCAATCCAACTCAAAGACGATGCCGTGCTCGATTACGAGGATTTCGAAGGGAAGATTCTGATCAAGACTCGAACTCGGTCCAATATCTATATTCAAGAAGAACAATCCAGCACAGCCATGGAACATCTGAGTCGATTTGCGATCGATCCTCGTTGGCTCATCTACCTGCCACCAACTATGGCCCCGACTCAGGCCAGTGACGAAGAAGGCTATCTTGAGTATCCCTCCGATGCCTTCACTTACTATAAGAGACGCGAAGTCAAAAGAGTGATCTGTGAAGAAAAGCATATGGGATCCCGAGCGGTGATCATTGTTTGCAAAGACAATGCGGTCGTGCATAAGCGCTTTGGGATTGAGACGCATGAGATCGGTATCTGCTATACACGGACCGGGCGACGTTTCTTCAGGGATCGCGAGCTCGAAACGGCCTTTCTTCAGCGAACCCAAGAGGCGCTTAGCAAAAGCGGGTTCTGGGAGCAGCATGATACGGACTGGGTCTGTCTCGATGCCGAGCTTATGCCTTGGTCTCTCAAGGCCGAAGGAACCATCATGAAGCAATATGCGGCGGTAGGGAGTTCGGCGACCTTTGCTTTAGGCATTTCCATTGAGTCAATGCGTAAAGCGGAAGCTCGTGGACTGCCAATCTCTGAAGAACTAAACCATGAAATGAAACGAGCCGCTCTTGTTGACGATTACATCAAAGCCTACCAAGGCTATTGTTGGAACGTGAAATCGATTGCTGATATTCGTTGTGCGCCCTTTCATGTCATGGCCACCGAAGGGAGAACCTACTTCGATAGAACACATGACTGGCATCTCGAGACCATTGCTGCTATCTGTGCGGCTGATTCCGAGATTCTTGTCGCCACTCGCTTTCTGCCAGTGAATCTGGAAGACCCCGAGGACCTCTTACGCGCTATTGAATGGTGGAAGAAGATCACGTCGAGTGGCGGTGAAGGTATGGTCGTCAAGGCGTTGGATTTCGCAACTCAGGGTTTGAAAGGACGAATCCAGCCCGCAATCAAGGTGCGTGGTCCGGACTACCTTCGGATCATCTATGGGCCGGAATATAGCCTGGAACAAAACCTAGTCCGATTGCGGAAGAGAAGCGTCGAGCTCAAACACCATCTCGCCTTAAGCGAGTTCGCGTTAGGTCTTGAGGCGCTCGAGAGGTTTGTGAAGCGTGAACCTTTGAGAAACGTTCATCAATGCATTGTGGGGATTCTTGGGCTTGAGAGTGGATCGATCGACCCACGACTCTAATCAGATGACGCGCTTCTTCTCATAGACCTTTTGCACAGCGGCAGCCATCTCGCAGATCTTTTCCTGAAGCTCCTTGGGCTCGTGGACAAAGACCTTGGAACCATAGCCCATGACCCATGTGATGAAGTCAGGGGTGAGGGAAAGGTGAAAACGAAGCATAGTGTTGCCGTTAGCCATGGGCTCAGTGGCTTGACTTGAGTGCCAAATAGTTTCCGAAAGGAAAGGGGCAAGGGCACGATCGATTTCGAGGGCAATCGTGTGTGGTTCGTTGCCTTCGAAGACACCGAAGGTTTTGTCAAAGAATTGTTTCGGGTCAATTGCTTCAGCGGTATAGGGCTCATCGGACAGCATCTTGACTTCGCTAAATCGCGCCACGGCATAGGTCTTGACTTTGTTCGAAGCTAAATCCTCGGCTAAAAGATAAAGTGATCCGTGGTCGAAATAGAGGGCATGTGGACCGAGCTTTCGAGTTTTCACACCCGATGCCACGGATTCGTAGATGACTTCGAGAATTTGTCGTTCGACACAAGCTGCTTGAAGTGTGGTCAGGACATCGCGATTGATGCGCGTACTCAACTGGACCTGCTGAGAGAATTTAATTGAGTCTTCGAGTTCTTTCAGAAATTCATGCCCCTTCGTCCCGAGCTTCAATTCTATAGTCGCGAAGAATTCTTCGACATCTTTTTGAAAGGGGCTGTCCTCAAGTGAGCTCGCCAGGCCTCGCAACAGGTAAACGCCCATGAGAGCCGATTGTGTTACGGGCAAGATGTGTTTCATGGATGTTGTCGATTCGAGGCGATAGCGAAGGCCACTGTTCTTGTCGCCGCTAACGGTCAAAGGGAAGCCGATGACTTCAAGGCCTCCAATGTCGCGCCGAATGGTTCGCTCGCCGTCTGAAAATCCACGCTGAAGAAGCTGTTCATGTAGTTCGGCTATGGTGTAACCAAATTTGCTGTGCAAGAGAAGTTCTTTGATTTTCTCCACGCGAATTATCTGCACATTTCGTTCACCTTTGGCCATCTTATTGCCCTCCGAATTGAGTATCGGAAGAAAAATGAGCCGGCTTCTTACAAAGCGGTAAGAAAAGGTCGTATCGCTACGAATTTATATAGAAAAAAGGATTGGCACGCACACACTGCGGCTTTGGGCTGAGGAGACATTACCAAAGCAGATGCCCCCCTGCTTCAGGTCGCCCCGGGCTTCGTGAATATGGCCGAAAAGATGCAGTTTGGGTTTGAGCGAGAAGATGATGTCACGCAAAGCTTTGCTCCCGCACGGCTCGCCGTCCTCATTTGCATCGAGGATCCCATAGGGTGGACTGTGGGTGAGCAGGACATCAAGGTTATTAGGAATCTTCGCAAAACGACGGGCCAGGTCCGCTTCTGAGCCCTGGAAGGCAAAGAGACCACATTTTGGTGACCAAGGGGTCCCGTAGATTGAAAGGCTTCTTTCGCCAAATGTCAGAACAAGCAATTCATCCTCGAGGTAATGAATGCCGTTGCGCTTAAAAAGTCTCGCGCGGTCATCTGGATCCATCTTTTGCAGATAGCTGTCATGGTTGCCGGCGATGACGATTTTCTGCGTGAATATTGTGCGGCCGATCTGTTCAAGGATGCATTCGATCTCAAACTTTGCTCCGCGTTGGGTAAGGTCTCCTGCCACGAAAAGGATATCCCCTCCCTCCGCAAGACCTCCTTCGACAAAACCCCAGTCGCTATGAACATCACTAATGGCCGCACATTTGAGCATTTAGCACCTCCTTGCAAGAACGTCCTCTATCTTCGGTCTTGGTTTTGACAGCTGGGGACAATAGCTCCTCCTAAAATCCTAGCAAAAATTTCCTGTTCTGACCTCAGCTGACAGAAGCTACGCCGAGAATGAAGTGGTATTCAAGGAGGCTCGCGAGATGTGGACTATTCATGAAGTGAAATTCTTACTCCATAAACTCTCGCTTGAACTCTGGCAAACGGGAGGCAAGTCTCGTTATCAGATCTGCCTTCTCGGTGAGATGTCTATGGTTTTTGAGTTTGGTATTCGAAAGTCAGTCTCAAAAGTGGAAGCCAGACTCTCCTATGAAACGGATATTATCTATGCGGCGCGCAAAGTTGCTATTCAACACGGGTTTGACAAGGACTGGTTGGTGGCGAATCACAGCATATTCGATCCGCCTGATTTCAAGGAGATTCCAATCGATGTGCCAGGAGTAGATGGCTTTCTCATGACTCGACCGAACGCGAAGCTTCTCTTTTTCTTGAAGGCCTATTTTTATGATCGGGAAAGATCTCGGGACTCCCGGGAAGAGATGATTGAGCTCGGTCGCCTGTTAGGATTGAAGTCGAGTAGCGAGGCTCAGTCCTTCCTTCTCTCCTACCCTGATTCTCGATATTCAAACAGGCAGATGAGGATTCGGACTTTATCCTGATGATTAAGGTCAATGAAGGCTACTTGGAATTTGAGGGCCTCCATGCCATAGAGCCCGAGTTCCTGTATGGACATTCGGTCGCGATGTAAGGCGATCCCCGGAGCTGTCCTCAGATGTCAACGCCTTGGTCGATAACTGTTTGAGGAGGCAAAATGCTCACTATTAAGAAAACTGATCGTGTGGTGGTCCTAACGGGATCAGAACTCTCACAAGAGTGCGGCGTGCCTCGACTCAAGGAAACTCTGGTAGGACCGTGGGCAGGGCCGACGTGATTGAGATGAATGGCAATATTCATCGTATGCGTTGCGTCGACAATGCTCATCTGCATCGATGGGATAAGCGGGTGGATGGTAATATTCCTCGTTGTGACCTATGCGACTCCATGCTGAGGCCGGACGTTCTCTTCTTTGATGAATTCATAGATCGGCAGAAGCTGGCTACGATTCATGAGGCTGTGCGGACCTGTGATCTGTTGTTAATCGTAGGAACACCGACAACGATCTATCCTGCGGCAGGCTACATTGATATTGCAAGGATGAGAGGGGCCAGGGTTGCGGTTGTGAGTGAGGATGCCCCCGATACGAGGCAAGTGGGCCTTGGGCTGTTTCTGCAAGGCAAGCCAGCCGACGTTTTACCTACAATTCTTATCAAATAAAATAGGTTTCGTTATGACTAAGAAAAACAAAACGCGACCTACACCTGGCAACCGAAATAGTATTTGGTTGGAGGGATGGTCGAATTCAGGTTCCTACTATCTCTATATGAAGGAATGGCCTGATGAACCTGAAGTTAAAGCTCAGTATAAGTCAGGTGGAGGGTGTTGCAGCTGTTCGTTCTTTGTGGATTTCAATCAAGATTACGGCCTGTGCACGGGGAAGCAATCGCGGCATTTTTTAGAAACCATTTTCGAACATTTTACATGTGCTGCCTTTAAGCAACGAAAGTATGAAGATGAATAATGATACTGTGGACTCAATCGTCTCAATTCAAGCAGCCTGATCCTTTTGCTCACTGACATCGCAAATCTTGGGTAGGATGTTATCTCTGACCTCCGTAAAGAGTTTCACGTCTTCGATCATAAAGCCTTTATTGAAAATATCATGCTTCACGGCCTTTTGCATCATTAATGCCATTGTGTTGGCGGCGGACCTGAAAGTAAAGAGGTCGTAGTTGAGTTGGTTTATTTGAATGTTTGCGCTGTTCAAAGCTATTTCGACCTTTTCATAATCAATGATCTTATCCTGGGCAACCTGAAGTTTGAACTCAGCTTCAAAAAGCTCTTCTCGAACATTGACTAGGTCTTTCTTGGCCACATCAAGCAGAAAACTCTTTTCCTCGGCAATGCATTCAATCTTTATCATTTCCTCAGCTTGTAAAGGCTTGAGTTCCATCAAGGTGTGTAAGCGGCTTTCGAGTATTTTGATTCGACTTTGAAGAATCACTTTTTCAGCAAAGTCATGTCGATGACGAAGCATGTATATCACGCTAGTCAAAGAAACCAATGTCGTCACGACCAGGGCCACATATAACTCAAAAGCAGGCATGAGCGTCTCCATTATTCTTTGTCGCTTGGTCGAACGGCTTTATTCGTCGAATCGAGGATGAGTAGATTGCGTTCTCTGATCTTTTTTTGAACGGATTCAATTCTACCTTGAAGAATTTCTTCCTCACGTAATTGAAGTTCTTTCTCTCTGAGCTTCAATTCCGAAATATAGACGATCATTCCATTCTTTTGATCAGTTTCAAACTTCTTGTGATCAATCTTGTGCTTTTCTAAATCGTTATTGAGAACAGACTTAGTCACTTCACTTTGAATATGTTCGATTTTGACCGAATCGCTACTGACAGCCGTAATCCTGTCATTGTCAGAAATGAGTCGTTTCGATTCTTGAATCTCGGTCACGATCCTGGCGCCGACCTCAGCTGCTTTGTTCGCAGTTTTGAGAACTTCTGTCGCCAGTTTTGCAAATGCAGCAAGAGGTAAAGCCATTTGTATTGCCTGTCAGGTTGTTTAAACTTCTATCGTCCCACGGTCCGTTGATATTTAGTTTCTATTTTGTTTCGTATAACTTATTGATAACACGATGGATATCTGGCATATCTGAGAGTTAATGTTGGATTTTTATACGTAAAAATTTATGATTCTGGCCTCTTTCCTATTGGCTTAGACCATTGACCTTAGGTGACAATCGGCTAGCCGATATTTCCCAAAAGAGGAGATCTCATGCTGACTCTAAAGCAAACTGATCGCATTGTAGTGTTAACCGGCGCGGGCATATCCGCGGAAAGTGGAATTCCCACCTTCCGCGATGCAATGGAAGGCCTTTGGTCAGAGTTCGAGCCAGAGGAGCTGGCTACTTTATCTGCGTTTAAAAAGAATCCAAAGTTGGTTCTTGATTGGTATGAATGGCGAATCAAGGCCTTCGTCGATAAGGCGATTCCAAATCCTGCTCACATGGCTCTTGTTAAGTGGGAGGAGTACTTCGATCACTTTACGCTCATCACTCAAAACGTTGACGGCCTCCATATAAAGGCCGGCAATAAGAACGTGATTGAATTCCATGGCAATATCAAACGAATGAAATGCCTCGGGCACAATCATAAGTTTGCCTGGATACGGGATGGGGAAGAGATTCCGCTATGCTCGGTATGTAATTCGATGCTGAGGCCCGATGTGGTATTCTTCAATGAACTTATCGATAGCGAGAATTTGCAGGCTGCGAACAAAGCCGTTCGAAACTGTGATGTGTTCTTTGCGGTCGGAACATCGGGTGTGGTTTATCCAGCTGCAGGATATATAGAAGTAGCTCAGAAGTTAGGGGCTCGGACTTGCGTTGTGAATACCGATCCTCATTATCCAAGTTCCAAGCGTGATCCTACAGTCTTTCTGAGAGGGAAGGCTGGGGAGGTTTTGCCGAATATACCGCTTGAATAGGTCAAAAATCTCGACGGAATGAGAGCTGATGATGGGGACTTATTTTCAATTTAGATTTTCAATTCCCGACCTTAGCCATCGGCGATCTCCTGACGAAAAGCTCTAAGAGCGTTTGTAGACAGGAGCATATCGTACTTTGCGATCCGATCAGGATCGACATTTCCAGCTTTTACATATCGTTTCATCGATTTTAGAAAAAGTGGTCCCTCAGGATCAATTCGATATGCATCGCATAGCGCACGTTCCTTGCAATAGATTCTGATCTTTTGACCATGATAAGGCAGGCGAATCATACCGAGGATGTTCTTCTCCGGCACACGATGCGCTGAGATGAGCTTGTTTCGAATAGACGAGTTTCGAGGAATGTCGACATCAATGCGATCGACTCTTTCATCGGTCAATTCATGAACGACTAAGGCCGTAATATTTGAAATGATTGCGTTGGGGTAATAGCGTGCAATGGCAATGATTGAAGCAGCGAATGGATCAATGGATGGATGGGAATATATTCCCGTACCAAGATAAACAATTTGACCGGCTTCGACCATGCGTCTTATTTGGGTTCGAGTCGAAATATAGGGCGTAAGCTCAGAAGCTCGCATAACCTTTCGAGTTGCCAACTTTTTAAGTCCTGACTCTGCATTTCCCATGAAATACCCCACTTTTTCTAAGTAGTGATACAATTATACCACAAATCATCGATTTGTGGTATAATTGTATCAGAAAAGGGATAGGACGATACTTCTTAATCATTTATCTTTCACATTTCCTCAATAAATCAGCATATTGCGATTTCTCTGTCGAATCGTTTTTTGCTGTGACCTCTGACGTCACAGCCCCCTCCGTAAAGGTTCTTAAGAATCTTGCAACGGAGTTCAAAATGCAAAAGTCTACCATCCTCGTCCTTGTCCTCAGTCTTAGTTTCTATTCTTGTGGTGATAACAAAGACGATAAGTCTAATGATCAACCCGCCCCTGCTACCACAGAATCAACTGTTGCCGCTGAAGCGACCAAAGCTTCGCTTCGAGGCTTCGTCGCTAACGCGTTTGAGGTCACTGTCGATGGCGAGGCCTTTCCCGATCTCGAAGCCTTCTATACAGCGGAGATCCTTCGCCTCCCAGCGAAGGTTAAAGCTGCTGGATATGATGATGTGAAGTCCGTTCGTTTTGATGCTCAAATTGGTTTTCAAGACCTTTTCCGAGGCATGGACGTCTACGCTCTTGCAACGGGCAAGACAGGCTACCAAGGCACGAGTCAGATTGCTTCCGACGGTTCTTTCTCTTTGAGCTTCCCCGAGCACTCTGCAACCTATCGAATTCGAGCCAACAAACGCATTCGTGTCATTTTGCAGAGAGCGAGTTCAACGCTCAATATCTGCTATAACTTCTCCGCTACTGAGAAGTCGGCACCTCTCGATGGTGAACCACTGATTCTCAGTGACTTCTCAACCAGCCTGACCGCCTATGAATGCCCGGCCACTACAACGACTAAACAGTTGGAAATCCCTGTGAATTCGGAAACCGCTTTGATCAAGATCATCCCAGGTATGACGAAGTCAGAGGTTCTCGAATCTTTGGGCAGCGAAGGTCTGTTTATCGAAACCACTCGCTGGTGCTGGCGAACTGTTTCCGTTCAAACGAAGCATGCAAACTGTGATCGTACAAATGGTTTGACCTGTCAGTGTTCGGTTTCTTTCGATGCGGAAGGTAAGCTCGACAGTCAGAGCAATATTTCGGTTAGTAAAATGGATATTTTGTCTTGGTAAGGGGTTCTCCGATGCAAAAGTTACTTTTGTTCTTCTTGCTTCTCATGGCCTGCGGCGAAACCAAAACTTTGGAAGATGCTTCGGCCAGTAGCCCTTCCATCGATGCTCCGACTGAGGCCGTCGCAACCGAAGTCGGATCAGCTACTCCCTGTTTAAGTGAATGCAGTCCCATCGATGACCTTCGCTTTGACTTTGGACCGGATATCTCACTCGCACTGATCGATTGTAAAGTCCTGGACTACAAGGCCTTCGCCCTGACCGACAAGTATCAGCTCATTATCAAGGCCAACTGCCTCCAAGGTATCCAAGTCTATGCCGTGACTTTCGACAAGGATGGGAAGGTTCTCTCGACTCCTACTGTGCTTAGCAACCTCTGCTCAAGCAGCTTTAAGGATATCAAAGGATTCGCCGCGGCTAGTCTTGGTTCCGAGGTTGGGGTTGTCTATACATGCTTGCAAAGCACTTCGACCGCGAAGACATGGTTTAGCAAAGTAGGCGGAGCTGCAACCCTGATCGAGACATTTGCATCCAGCTATTACGATGCGGATTATGACCTAAAGGCATCCTGGAACGCGGATGCCCAGATTCTGGCAGTTGCGAGCAAACGTGGATTGATCCGCGTCAATGCTCAAGGCCTTCCACTGGGTGGAACAGTTAATTTGAATCTCTCGAAGCCCATCCAGTCTCTGACAAACGTAGCTGGACAATGGTTCGTCATCTCACGCGAGAATTACTCCTACGTGGGTACAAAGTCATACTGTAGCAAGGTCCTCAGCAACGGTCAGCTCTCTTGCGATAAGAAAGAGTTTGGTGGACCATGGACTCAGATCGCCACTCATGGTTTGGTCCTTCAAGCGACTCCCACCTACCTGTCGACTGTCAGCTTTGGTATTTCGGCCTTTAATCCCGAAACCTGTTCGATCGGCCCTGCTCAGGATTTGGGGATCCAGAGTCAGAATGGCTTTGTTCTTCAGAGTTCTGGGGTTCTAAAGTCAGGTTTTGGATGGGCTCTCAGTAGTACCGACAATGGACAGATTTCAGGTCTCACTCTGAACATCTATGAACTGCATCTCGCCGGCAAGATACAGAGCACCCTGGCTGTAGCCGACGGAGATGTGACTCATGCCCAGGCTCTAGCAGAAGGTAATGGACTGGTGATTTTCTATCTCGACGATCTAGGTAACGTTCATCTTCGTAAGGGGGCTTTGTGATTGACTACAACAAGATCTTTGCTGCTCACTATCGGGCCAAGTTGCCTGTGATGCTCTGGGGATCGAGCGGTTACGGAAAATCGACTTTGGTCGCGAACTTTGCGAAGAAGCATGGGATGAGCCTGCAGGTCGTTCATGCACAGTACCTTGATCCTCTGGCCCTCTTTATCCCTGCTACCAGTGATATGCGAGAATTGGGTTATGCCAAGTTCTATCCATCAGACCTGATCTATAGGATCTTGAACGCCACTGAGAAGACGGTTCTTTTCCTAGACGAACTCACGCGAGCTCGCGAGGATACTTTTAATATTCTCACCGAACTTCTCCTCGAGCGAAAGGTATTCGGTTATGCCCTACCTTCAAACGTGATGATCATCGCCGCGTCGAACTTTGCAGAGGAAGATTCCGGGGTCAAAGATTTACCCGACGCGGTTCTCCAAAGGCTGACTCATATTATCCATGCTCCTGAGCCCCAAGAGGCCCTTGTCAAACTCAAGAATCCTCTCGCTCAGCGCGCGATGATGAACGGACGTAATCTCATAGCCAAAGCATCCAGCTATCCTATTCTGGATCGACTGCGTGCTTCCCCAAGACAGGTCGATGCCTGTGGATCCCTTGCAGAGGCGGGCCTCATAGAGGGGGAACTGCTTGCCGTTTGCCAAGGGCGTATTGGGATTGAGGCCGGAGCTGAGTTCAGCTTTGCCCTGAACCGAGCTATGTCAGGGAATCGCGCGACCTTTCCTATTAAACTTGAAGCGTCCAATATGCTTTCCCTAGCTCAGTTCGAGGAAACGGGCGCGGTATTGGAAGTGGTCGAATTTCTGAGATCCCAGAGCTCTTTCCCAGAGCGGCAGATGCATGTCGCGAGCTATCTCCTCTTTCATGCGCGCCCTGAGACTTGTCGTGCGATGCAAGTGAGTCGCTTCCAATTCGTCTATGAGAATCCTCCGGTGTCCTCCGAAGGTCGGCCCCTCCACTTTCAAGAGACTCCAGGAACCAGGACGACAGTAAAAGGCGGCAAACCTTGGCAGTGGTACGCAACGAAACTAGGTAAAATCAAATCGAGGTGATTATGCAAGGCAAGCTCATGGAAATCCGAGCGGCTTTTGCCACTTGGCTCTGCAAAAAGGGATACTATCACACCCTCGCTCTCGCGGCTCAGGCGACCTATCGCCTCGATCCAAAGATGGATTCGATAGCGGCCATTTGTATGTCACCGGTTGGTTTCTCGATCGCTCTCAGACCAGGCATTCTTGGGCTCTTTGATCTCCGGCCCGAATCTCTGTTCTTTATCCTGCTCCACGAGTTGAGACATGTCAGGCAATTTCGTTCTATTCATCATCAGGATCAGTTGTTGAGTCTGAAGCCGATCGATGACGTCGTTCTTGAAAGAGCTCCTCAAGCTCGCAGGCAACAGGGGTTTCGAGCCGATTCGTTGACTGAATTCAAGGCCTATATTATAAATATCGCAGCCGATGCGGCCCTTCATGAAGACTTGATCGATGTCTTTGGCCTGGACGTGCTCCGTGATCTCGAATGTTATGACGAAGAAACAGGGAAGATCGGTGAACCCGTTCGAGAGCTGATTACTGTCTCGCGATTGAACAAAGACTTTGGGTTGACGATGAATCCCAAACAAGACTGGCTCTACTATGCTCGTGAGATTGTCGTGGGCTATGCCAATCACCTTCGAAACAACGAGAACCACCTCCTCGAACTTCTGCAAGGGGCCCTGGCTCCTGGACTGCCTCTTATGGAGCTCGATCAGCATTTAGGGGATTTCTCGTTCCACCTCGAAGAAGTTCTTATGGCTGCGGACAGAGAGAAGAAGAAGTTGGTGGCTCTCGACGCATATAACGCCCATGTCGGTGATCTTGAGCCAGGCGACGACGTAACGATTTTTGAGAACAGGAGGCACCTGAATGAACAGATCAAGGCAGCCCTTCGGAGCATCGAAGAAAAAATCCGTCGGCTCAATCGTCCCCAGATGAAAGAGGTTCAATCCTATGGACGAGTCAATTTGTGCTTAAAAGGTCTTCCCGGCCGGATGTCGACCATCAAGAATGAAGGACGAGCGGTTGATGCCCTTGTGATCGACGTATCGGGGTCTATGTGGGCGCCCATCTTCATCGAGCAGATGTTGAGCCTCGCAAGACACATGGCCCAAGCAGGTCGCCTTAAGGCGCTCTACAGCTGTGACGTTGTATTGAAGGAACTGCCACTTCGGAATTCGGGGACTGTTGAAGTCCAGGGTGGCGGGGGAACCGAGTGGAGTCTTAAGCAGCATGACCAGCTCTTAAAGGACTTTGATATGAAGGAAGGCCTAAGGGTCATCTACTGCACGGATGAAGAGGTCTCTGGGTTGGATCTCACTCGAAAGGATCCCAGGGTCGAATTGTCGATTTTGAATATACCTGATCTCCTCCACCCCTTCCGAGGTTGAATCCAATGTTTGGCATCGTCTACGGACACAATAAGAATGGGAAGCTCGAACGAGTTTACTATTTTGAGAATGTGACAGTCGTGGGAAAGAGAATATCTCCGGCAGACAAACAGAGTAAAGTGATCTCGGCGAAGATTCATCAATGGAAGGGACTAAATCAGCTCGATCTTAGGCCCTATTGGGATGAGTGCATGTATTTCGCATGGTACGATAATGTTTACTGGGGCGAATCGGTCTTAGAGCTAATTGAGTTTGCGGAAAAGGAGCCTTTGCTCGTGGATCTTTGTGATTTGCTTTATCAGCGGGTTTGAGAGGATTTTGAATGGTTAGCTCACTCTCAGGTCAGTCACGACTTCAATTCTTAGGGACTTATCCAATTTTGAAGCATAATCAACTAGTGAATCTACTGAAATATTGTTTATTTTACCCGTTAGAAGTTTGCTAACGCGAGGCTGAGGAATGTCCAATATTTTAGACACTTCATGCTGCGTGTATTTATTTGCACTTACCGTCTGCACAATTCGATTGTAGAGATCTGACTTCATTTTCATTTTGACGCTATCTTGTTTAGAAAAACCGAGATCTTCGAAAATATTTTCTGAGTCCGTAAATTCAATTGATTCTTCATCCGAATCGATAGGCAATTTTTTGTTTTTCACGAGTCACCTCATTTAATTGAATTATTTTTCTTTTTGATTTGCTCTTGCAACGTTCTGTACCGACTCTGGCCTTTTTCTATATCTGGTTTAGAAGTTTTGGCCGAAGTTTTGATAAAGCTGTGTAAAACGGCAATACAGCCTTCTATTTTTGTAACGAAGAAGCATCGCCCCACGTTACGCCCATCTTCATCAGGAACTCGGATTTCGAATACTCCGTTTCCTACTGTCGGCATGGGTTTGAAATCATCCGGCATCTCGCCAGCTTCTACGAAGCGGAGTTGATAACCAATATGTTCTTTGACTGCAGCAGGAAGTTCAGAAAGGTCCTGCCTCGCCTTACCGACCCAGATTATCTGTTTTCGTCGTTCGCCAGGTTCTTTTCGGTGATCATTCATTAGGACGACTCGAGCTTTTCCCTATTCCTGGACAGGAAATACCTCCTATACAAGGCTAATCGGAATAAATATACTTTATATGATATATCTTTTAAAATATAAATGCAACCGGTGGATGTTTTTAACTTAATCCCGATAATGGGTGGCCATAAATGCACTGTTGCCATGAAATAGTGGGCAACAAACAATTGTTATGCGATCACCCGCTGCGGCGATTAGGCAGGAAATGTTCAGGCGAGAATTGCTTCAATACATTCGAGCATGGGGGGCTTTGCAAAGTTCAGCTCAAATTTCTTAGCTAAGAAGCTTTCTGACTCGAATATCGCTTAGCCATATTAGAAATCATCCGATTGATTTCATCCTTGAGAATTCTCGGCGAGAAGACTTCGACCTTATCCCCAAAACTCATAACCCATCCGATAAAATCTGGCGTGATCGCTAGATCAGCATTGAGGCAGACTCGCCCATCGGCTCTGGTCTCGAGAGTCTGAGAATTGTGCCAACGGCGTTCTTTGATATAGAGAGCGAGTTCCTTGTCAAAGACTAGCTCAACCTTTTCAGAATTAGGATCTATGTAGACCGCAAAGCTATTACTGAGCAGCTCGCTCGCAGGCGTTGTCTGGCCGTTGTACTCGTCGTCAAGCATCACAGCCGATGTAAAGCGGGGTAGCGCGAAGGTCTTGACTTTACCTTCCTCCATATCCTCGGCCATGAGATAAAACGAGCCCTGGGCGAAGTAGATGCTTTGCGGACCTAGTTTTCTGATTCGTTTGCCGCCCTGCGTAGATTCGTATTCGACTTCGAGAACTTGATGTTCGCTACAGGCGGACTGAATGGTGTGGAGGATATCGCTTGATACGCCTGCGCCCCAGTTTGACCCTTGGGAAAAGTGTACGGAGTGAGAAAGCTCGGTGAGGTATTCGCGGCCTTTTTCGCCAAGCTTCGAATCTATGGTGTTGAAGAATTCCGTTAGGTCTTGGGAGAAAGGACTTTGCATCAAGGGAGAGGCAAGGCCTTTGAGTACGTATAGACCGATGAGGGCCTTGGGTGTGATCTGGAAAGCGTGCCCGACCTTAGCCTCGGTCTCGAGACGCCACTTGTGTGCAAGTTTGTCTTCTTTGAGGGGATATCCCATCGCCAGCATAGCTTCGAGATCTCGGTAGATGGTGCGCTTGGTGCAACTCATCCCGTGATCGAGGAGTTTCTGAAGCATTTGATCGACGGTATAGCCATAGCGTGAGTTGCCAAGGAAATCGATCAATCTCTGCAGGCGTACCATCTGCATGTTGCGACTAGCTTCTTTCATTGGATTCCCTCTGTGGCGCTTGGCTGTCTGACATCAGAAGGTCTATCGGAGGATATTTTGGGAAATTTAGTGATTTGCGAAGATTATTTTAGCTTTCTTAGATGGTTGTGAGAGTCAAATATGAGCCAGGGAACATATTCTTTCCTGAGGTAAGTGTTGTTGCCACGTGAAGACAAGCCTTCGTACCTGAAGTAAGGTACGAAAGCCCACAGGTATCTTGGCGATCAAGGAGTCTTCTTGAGTCGGAACGGTATTGTTGCGAGATTTCCGTCGTCCATTTCCTGTGACGTGGCATCACTCTCAAAGGCCGGACGTTTTATCATCCAATCGAATTCTGCAATGGACTCCGAAAGTTCTTCCCAATAGTTGGCCTTTTGAGCTAGACGAATCGCTCGATCACAGCGTGAAGAGTCAGCAATGTCCCATTCTATCGTCGCAAGCTTAAGAAAAGCTGGTCCATAGTCAAATCTTAACGCCTTCTCGAGATGATCACGTGCCCGTTGCTTGGCAAGAGGTTCTGAGGAGGCAAGGTAGCGTTTGGCCATGATGTATTGAGCTTCGGGGTTCCCTGCCAGAATTAGGCTCTCAAATGCAGTCGTCACAAACTCTGGTACGACATAGGAAGGATTGTCAGCAAAGTATTGATAGATATCCAAAGCCGCTTCCTTGCAACCCTTTCGAACGGCTTCTTCTAGGGTAAGGATACCTTGTTTTTCGTCCGCATCCGCTGCATATCCATGAAAAATCATGAGGCCAAAGCAACGTGTGGCGGCAGCATTGCCTTCGCGACTCGCTCTTTTTGCGAAGAGTAGAGATTCTCCCCGGTTAGGATTAACTCCTATATTCAAGGCATCGATAAATCTCAATTCAATCGCTGAGAGCTTGCAACCATTCCATTCTGCGAGTTTGAGAATGTGGCGAGCCCAAGGGAGCTCAGATTTGTTGATTACGCTTTTCGTCATAAGTATACGGGCTGCTTCACGCATGCATGGAAGGTGGCCCATGAGAGCACCTGTTTCATAAAGGCTCGAGAGTGTCTCATCTCCCTCGAGAGCAACTTTTCCAGAGAGTATAAGTTGGGCAAGACAGTAAGGGGCAAATTTCTGATCGAGGCGAATCGCAGCTTTTAAGTGTTGAGCTGCTTTCTCAAGAGAACTTTCACCAAAGTTTCCGTCGATATAGCTCAAGGCTAGTTTCCAGTGAGCATAGCCTTCGTTTTGTGCGGCTGCGTCTTCAAGCCATTGTTTCATTTCAGGAAGGCTACAAACGGCAGGAATCTTTTGGTTCTGCATACGT
>JACMPP010000072.1 GCA_014377445.1 Oligoflexus sp. | reverse complement strand
AGTCCATACCTCTTCGAAACGTTTCGTTAACCGAGCCTTTGAGCCAAAATAGGGCTGGCGCTCTCATCTTCTAAAACTCTGGCCTTTAAGAGTTTCCCACAATCAATCTTGAGGCTATAGGCGCAAGTTTGCGATGAGCGGCAGGTGGTCACTTAAAATACTGTTTAGAACGGTTAATAATGAAGTTTTTTTACAAATTGATCAGCGTCGTCGTCCGGCAGACCCTGATTCAGGTGCACACACCAGACTCGATGCGGGGTCGGGTCAGCGCGGTAAATATGGTCTTTATTGGCGCATCTAATGAGCTAGGAGAGTTTGAATCCGGCGTGACTGCCTCATTGTGGGGCACAGTACCGGCGGTGGTTGCAGGGGGACTTGGCACAATTGCCGTGGTCTGTATTTGGGCAAGTCTCTTCCCGGGCCTGAGGAGAGCCAATGATTTCCGAAAGCTGCCTAAATGACATTATCAATTCGACTTTTTTTATGCTTTTCAAAGAGCGGAATGTTACAGTATACGCATTCTTAACCCATCATCTGGAGAAGGCTTATGAGCGACCTAGACAAGGACAAGTCCATAGAATTGAAAGAAGTTCTACTCGATGATGAAGAGTACGAAGACGATGAAGACGGAGAGTATGAGGACGAAGAGGAAGAGGACGACGAGATCGAAGTCGACACCGAACTCTTCGCCGAGCAGGTGCTTCGCTTTAGCTGTTTTTCGGACGCGCCCAAGGAAAAGAATGCGGACGATCTCTTCGATTTGATTTTCGCCGCCTATGAGGATGAAAATCTCACGGAAGAGCAAGACCACACGGTCGAATTCCTTCTCCACATTCAAGAGGAGGAGAGTCCTTTCAACCTAAGCCGCGCGCTCGAGGTTTGGAATAAAGAAGATCGCCAACTCTTCTTGAGCATCGTCACTGAGATCAGCGAATCGATCGACGACGAATAATATCGACCTTTCAACTTTGGTGGATCGGAAAAGACAGGATTTGATGGCTGACCACAATTTCTACTTTTCTGAGCCCGCCTCGGCCTTTCTCATGCCCTCGACCTTCTCTCCAGCCTGATCAGGCGTGCCCTATTGACCCTCCATAGGATTGGTCCTCATCACATGTTTGACTGTCGTCACGGGCATCTCAAGCCTGAGTGCTATTTTGGCAAAACTCAGACCCTCGGCCCGCAAATGTCGGATCGCCTCTAGCTGTTCCTTCGTCGTCGTTTTTGGACGTCCGAGCACCACGCCACGTTTCTTGGCGGCCTCCAGTCCCTGTCTGACCCGACCCACGATCGTATCCCTCTCGATTTCGGCGATTTCCGAAAAGGCGGCGAGCATCGTTCGCCTGAAAGGGTTATCAAGACCCAGGTTGAGTACGGCTTGGGTCACCGATATAAAGCCGACTCCGGCCTGATCGAGGGTGAGGAGGGTTTGGATGGCTTCCGTGGCGTTTCTGGACAGACGATCCAGGCGATAGACGAGTATCGTGTCGATCTTCCTCTCAAAGGCCGCTTTAAGGAGGGCCTGATAGGCTTTCCTCGTCGAGTCCTTGCCGGAGAAACCGTGGTCTTTGAATTCGGTTAGACTGAGTGGTCGCTTGGCTTCTGGCAACGCTTCCAGAAAAGATTTGACGGCCGACTGCTGGCTGGCCAGATCCTGGCGCTCGGTCGAGACCCGGTAATAGACTCCAACGTGTTTCATGAATCGCCTCCGTGTCTCCCCTATTCTCACAAAAAGTGGAGGGCACGAGAAGCGCTTAGTTGGAGCTGCTTAAGATTCCGCGTTTGTTATCTTCGCTGAGAAGAGAGACCATCCAGAGAAAGTCGACGCCGTGGAAACTTTCGCTGCATTTTTTCGTGCCAGTGTACTCCCCCGAACTCCTCTGCCAGAGATAGTCCGCTTTACGGTCACAGTCCTGGGGCAGACGTTCCACTGGGAATTGCGGCATGCTAAGCAGTCGGCTGAGCAGACGCGCTTTTGAGCTGTAATTGAGTGCCCCGGCCGTACGCAGCCGGAGATATTCAAAAAACATATTGTCCGGATCCAGATTATAAAGCTGATCGGCAGCCCAGGCGCGGCGTTGGTCCGCAAAAGACGTGCCCAGAGTCGGCGCAAATTCATCCATGAGCCCACTGAGACTGCGGATTTCAAGTTCGGGGTGTCTCTCCAGAAGTTCGAGTTCAATCCACAAAGTCAACGCATTCAGATGCGCACCAAAGCCGGGCGCGGCGATCCAGGTATCAAATTCAACTGTGGAAAAACCCACACGGATTACGGGTGGTACATCCCGCTCTTTCCAGGAGCGTGAGGCCGCCATATGCTTTAGGAGTTCGCCCATGCCGGGGCTGAGGCGACTTACATAGAAAGGGCCATCGTCCACCGAACCGCCGGTACGATCGATGATATGCAGAAGCCGGGCAAATTGGACTTCGTGGCCTTGAGGTTCTTGACTGAGAGCGGCCATGAGACCGACGATCATGTCGCGCGAGGCTGATTTTCGTTTACAGTCAGGGTGGCGAATCCATCGCCCGTCCTGATAACTGTGGTCGACGATGTTGCTCCAGGCTTTGTCAGCTTCCGCGCCCTCCCCCAGCTTTTGCAAAGCGATGAAACGCAGGCTCGAGAAGAGGAGGCTGTCGCAGGTGCTCGATGCCTGTTTATTGACGATATGACGATTGACGATCATGCCTTTGGAAAGATGATCCCGCTCGATCGCCTGTTCGTAGAGGCGGGCTCGTTCGCGGGCGAGTTGGGAGAGTTCGCGCCAGCGATCGTAGCCATGCCTGTCAAAGGCTTCAGCCCGAAGACGAAAGACGGAGGCCTGCAGATCTCGTTGACCTCTGAGGAGGGTCCCAAACATGCCCAAGACAAGGCAGCTTAGCACGACAGAGCTGTAGACTTTTACCCGCATGTCAGCCCCTGGTAACAAAATGGTATCAAACCTTTCATCGGCATTTCTTAGACTTTTCTCAAGTCCTTGCGTTTACCTTAAGGGAAGCTAAATAACTGTGTTGTCCCAGCGACTTATCTGCTAGGATCGCAAGGCAATTAATTCTTTAGCTGTTGTTTTCAAACGGTTGCTTGAATTGCACTTAAGGTAGTACCCGATAGACTGGACTCAATTTTGGAGTGGAACATGAAGCTTAGACTCGCTGGCCTAGGACTGATTCTTGCCTTGAACACGACGGCCTGTATGACTGAAAACGCTTACACTGGCGAAAAAGGTGTTTCCGATGCAACGATCGGTGCCGTTGCCGGTGCCGCCGCGGGTGTCGTTCTCGGTAACCAGGTAAAAGGCAGCAAATCAACTCGCCAAAATGCTCGTCTCGGCGGTGCAGCGATCGGTGCGGCCATCGGTGGCGGCGTTGGCAACTACATGGACAATCAGGAAAAGGTGCTCCGAGATAAGCTGAAATCCAGCGGCGTGAGCGTGACTCGCCAGGGTAACCAGATCATTCTCAACATGCCAGGAAACGTCACATTTGAAACAGGCAAAGCCGCTATCAACCCAGGCTTTAACAACGTTCTTGTAAGCGTTGCCGACGTTATTAAAGAATACAAAAACACCAACGTTGAAATCTCCGGTCACACCGATAACCGAGGCAATCAACAAGCCAACCAGATCCTTTCCGAGCAACGCGCGCAAGCTGTTGCAGCGTTCATGCGTAAATCAGGTGTGGCCGACAAACGCCTCAAAGCCGTTGGCTACGGTCCGAACCAACCTGTTGCTGACAACGGAACTCCCGAAGGCCAGGCTTCCAACCGCCGCGTCGAGATCTTCCTGACTCCAGAAGGTAAATAATTGGTTTTGGGCTTTCGAGAGTTTAACGCTCTCGAACCCTCTTTTCGCCTCCCAAAAAGCTATCGCCGAGTTGCCAGTCATGGCAAAGCTCGGCGATTATTTTGCTTAAGATCCTGAAGGGACTGGCTCACTTCCCTTCTATAAATGGCGATCTACAGTAATCCAAACTCATCATGGTCGCTCAAACTCTCCTCGACCTTCTCAGGATCTTCGAAAGTCGCGATATGAAAGAGGGCATCGCCTTCATGAACAACCGGTAAAAGAAGCGCTCCAATGATAATACCCTCGAGTCGCGCAACCACGGTTTCAATCTCATCTCCATAGGGATCAGAAATGACCGCGATCACTTCGTCCTTGTGCACTAGCTGTCCGATGCGGCCGATCGTTCGCACGATACCGCTCCGTGTGGCCCGCATCCAAAAACTGCTCTTCGCGATGTAAGGCTTCGCTTTCGTCCGCCTGGATTTGCGCAATTGATCGAGCATTCCGATCTCATGCATCACCGACAAAATGCCGTCGAGTGCAACCTTGATAACACTCTCTTCGAATCGAAGAGCCTCCCCCCCTTCAAAGAGCAGCATCGGGAGCTTTTGCTCAAGGCCGGATTGCCGAAGCGATCCGTCGCGCACGTTGGATTTGATGATGACGGATATGCCGAAGGCATGCGCGAGTCGCAGTGTTTCGGGATCGTCAGTTTCCGCGCGAATCTGCGGCATATTCGTGCGATGGACCGCACCCGTGTGCAGGTCGATTCCATGCGTGGATTTACTGACGATTTCCGTCATGAAAATATGCGCGAGCCGTGATGCCAGGGAACCGTTGGGGGATCCTGGAAAGGAGCGATTGAGATCGCGGCGGTCGGGGAGATAACGGGAGAGACTGTTGAAACCGAACACATTCACGATGGGAATAACCAGCAGCGTGCCGTTTATTTCCTTGAGCTGACGAAGGTCGAGCAGGCGTTTGCAAATTTCAACGCCGTTCAGTTCATCCCCATGAATGGCAGCCGATACAAAGAGCACTGGACCGGGCTTTTTGCCACGAATCACTTCGACGGGAATATTGATCTCGGTATTGTCATAAAGCTTACCAATTTTCAGGAGAATTTTGTGGCGTTCCCCGCGGGGTATTTTCTCATGAGCAATGACGAACTCATGCGGATCGATTTCCACTGTATGTTGTGTCCTTTTTCCAAAACGAGCCCTATAGGAAAGCATAGTGCTTCCCTAGAGGCTTTGACAAGTCAGCTCTCGAAAAGGCTTAGAATTCGGCATGGAGACCAAAACGCAAGCCCGTCTCGTCAAACTCGGCCTTGGCATCGGTCGATTCAAATTCCGTATGATAATTATACAGGCCAAACAAAGGGCTGAATCGGGAGATCTTGTACGCTGAGCCTATCCAGAGAACACTCAGATCACGGCTGTGGCTCTTCATAAATCGGAATTGAGCCTCACCATGACTGGCTCCGAAATATTGCCATCGCACACTCGCCCCAAAATCGGTTTTCCCCTGATTATCCTTTTCGAGGGGCACCAGGCTATAACCGATCACCGGGCCGATCTCAAAAGCGAAGCGCGGGTGATTGTGCTCGACATTGAGGACATCGAACAGGGGCCCGATGCGGGCATGGATTCGTTTCTGCTCTTCCGCTGGTGGATTAGCCCCACCCTTTTCGTACTGGGTCTTGGTGCCATGCGTGTCGATTTCAAGTTGGAGACTCATCGTGTCTTTAAACACGGCGTTGCCACCAAAGCCCGTTCCAAAGCCTTGAGTCTTCTCGCCGTTGTAGCTATCCGGAGTCCTTCGCACGCGAAAGGATTCCTGCATGATGCGGAGCCAGGCGTAGACTCGATGCGGACGATTTAATGGCTGAAGTTTTCGGCTTACACTCAGTTCGAGAACCTTCTGACGCCAGGTCTTGTCCTCTTTACCGGCGAGGAGGCCTTTATATTCCGGCTCGTAAACCGCCTGGTCGTCCTCGGGGCCATTGGGATCGAGTTGGATATCAGGCTCGGCATCGATCACTTCGTCCTTGGCCTGTTTTTCGGTGACCTTGGCGATCTTCAGATCATTTGCGGCCTGAAAGCTTCCGTTGTAATCCTCTTGGAAGACGCGGATGAGACGGGGGACGCCTCGCAAACGTAGAAAGATCTTGTCGCGAATCGAGACACCGTAACGCAAATCCCCCGCCGGATCCTGGACACGAATCACAGTTCGCATCGTACCGGCACGCAGGGCCCAACTGGTCCGCATGAGGACGTCGGCCGCAGGATTTTTGGTCAGGATGTAGACCGTTTCTTTCCAGACGAGCTTGTCATTACTTTTAAGGCGAAGGAGGTAGAGACCCTCTGCAGGAAAGTCCAACGAATAGATTCGCCCCTTGCCGAGCTCGACAGAGGAGAGGACGGATTGGTCCTTGGGCGAAACGACTTCCAGCGTTCCCTTGCTTTTGCCTGTGAGGCCCACATCAAATTTGAAGGACAGGGCAAACGCTTCGGCACCAAGTCCGAAACCGAAAGTAAGGCCTAGCATCAAAGCCTTCGGCCCCGCTGCTTTCATGGCACTAACACAGTTCATCGTCATTCCTTTAAAACTGTCCCGCGGCGAGCTGCGTCCGGTCTTGTGCATGGATTGACTTTCCTTGAAGCTACCCTCTAAAAGGCATAAGATATAAACGTCAACACGCGATGTTTTGATTCCCTGCCCTTAGAGGATAACCTATGAAGTCTATCGGGATCTACTACCGGGTCTCTACCGATCGTCAAGAACTCGATAGCCAGCGTCACGCAGTAGAGCATTGGCTCGCCAAACTCGACCCGGAAAAACAGCCCAAACGCACGACAGTCTTCTCCGACGAGGGAATGAGCGGCAACAATCTCAACCGGCCGGGCTATAAGGCGATACTCGCAGCGGCCTACGCTCAAAAAATCGACACGATTGTCGTTTATCGCCTGGACCGATTCTCGAGAAATGCCTCCGATGCCATCAAGACACTCTTAACACTCGATGAATCCGGAGTGGCTTTCATTTCGATCACCCAACCCGTTTTGAATCTGGGCCATGAAAATCCTTTTCGCCGAACGATGCTCGCAGCCTTTGCCGAGATCGCCGAGATCGAACGCCAGACGATCGTCACCCGAGTAAAAGCTGGTCTGAAAGCGGCCAAGGAACGTGGGGTCAAGCTTGGCCAGCCCAGCAAAATCGACGATGGATTGCGCCTTCAGGTCCAGGAAAAGCGTGATGCGGGCCTTAGCTACCGGGCCATAGCCGAGGATTTAAAGCTCAGTTACGGCCTCATCTACAAGGTCGCTCAGGACCTTGGCAAATAATTTCGGTTAAAACATATTTACGCGGTCGACTTCGGCTTCAGGCGCAAGGCCCTTGATATGCGCCCGGATTACATCGCGTTCGCGCTTCATTGTCGTCCTGGCGATCAAGGCTTTGCCGAAGTTTAAAAGTTGATCGCCTTCGGAACCGTCTTTGCCTAGCAACTTTCTTTGCTCCTGCCAGACATCGATCATCTTTACCACATTTTCAAGATTTTGGCGAAAGCGATCCTGGAACTGCAAGGCTTCCATGATCGGCTGAATGTATCGATCGATTTCGGAGTGCTCAAGACTCAGACTCTGAAGGCTCTTATGGAGCTGTTGGTAATTGCTGTTATCAAAGGACTTCAGCATGCTCTGGAGGCCTTCCAGCGCTTTCAAACTGTCGTTCGACATCGCGGATACCCGTGCAATATCCTTTAGAAGACCGTCGATGGCTCCCGTTACGCGGGATGTTCCCAACTCAGCTTCCTTCACGCACCAAATCAAAGATGCATCAGTGAAATCACGAAACCTTTTGAGTAATTCGACTTGATTCATAAAGCGAGGCTCCTAGAATTCAATAAAGGTACTGCGTTCGACGCTGCCTTCAGGAGCAGCTTCGCCTAAAACTTTTTCATAAAAATCTTTGGTTTCTTCGACCGAACTGGTTTTGACTGCGATCTCACGCGCGATTTCAGTCCAGTCCTTCGGCCCATTTCCCCCGCAGCCAGCCTCGATAATTTTCTGCCAGCCAAAGATCAGGTGTTCGACGCGCTGCCGGATAGCGTCTTCACATTGCATGGAGGCAAGGGCGGGAAGGATTTGATTGCGGATACCGCCATCAAGTGTGATGAGGGATTCCAGCTTTTTTTGAATCGCCGAAAGACTCAGGCGCTCCTGCTTCTTTTTCATATCTTCTTCGCCGGCATCGAGTTCTTCGCCCCGTTCCATCTGAGCCTGAAGCATGACGACCAGGTCATCGACTTCGTCGTTGATCGCATTTTTCTTCTGATCGACGTTCTGGCCCCCAAAATAGAGATCGTAAAACTGCTGGAGAGTCTCGAATTCAGGCTGGGAAACGTAATTCGATGTCAGGGAAAAGATCGAGGCCGTACACTGTCTCGCCTCCTCCGCCGCTGATTCACACTGCTCGACCAATACCTTCAAAAAGGTTCGATCCAACTCTTCCGGGGTCAAAACTTTCAATGCGTTGGCACCCATTGCAACATCCTGTATCACGTGAGGATTAGAATTTGTTCTTAGTAACCATACTAAAGGAAAAGAGCCGGACTCTCAAACGGGCGCCGCGCAAATTCACAAGGAGCGATGCCGTCATCTCCGAAGCGTCACTGAAGTAAAAGAATTTTGATGGAAGATTCGGCAGGATATGCAAAAAGCGGCGGATCACCATAAAGGGTGATCTCGCCGCTTTTTCAGAGATTGTTCTCGAAATTATTGTTTTCTCTCACGCCCGTAAACCTGCTCGAGGACACGCGCCGCATACTTATCCTTAGGCTCAGCCTCAACCATCGGCTCGAGGATAGCCCGGGCCTGTGCATAATTCTTGAGCGCCGATAGGCAGTTTGCCAAACGAATTTTGGCAAGTCGAATTTGTTCCGGCTTATACGGTCCGGAAATGATCTGCTCGTATTCCCGCGATGCCTCTTCCCAACGACCGGTGCTTTCATAGGCTGTCGCAAGGCTTTCCCGCGCACTGAAGGCCTTGTAGTCGTCGTCATACACAGACTTGCGCAAGACTTCGACCGCTTCGTTGTTGCGACCGCCCGAGAGAAGCGCAGTGCCCTTCCCGTAATTCACGATCGCACGGCCTTCGCCGTCGGGAATCGATTCGAAGTAGCGAAGCGCCTGCTCCCAGTTTTGAGACTCTTCATAGACGCCGAGGAGTTCTTCAACAGCGGCATCGTTTTGAGGGTTCACTCGGATCGCGGATTCAAGATAGGGCTGAGCGAGTTGGGGTTCATGTTTGTCGAGGATTTGTATCATCGCGAGCTCGATAAGCACGCCCTCGTTCCTGGGGTTGCGCTCAAGTTCGGCCAGGAGAATCGGCTCGGCTTGATCCCAATGCCCCTGATCGACAAGCTCGATGGCACTCTGCAACTCACTGCTGGGTGGCGTGTTCGCTTCGTGAGCGCGTGACGCTCCGATGCTCGAAGCCGCAGTCGAATTCGAAGCCAGATCGTTGGTATCGCGCATGCGTGTGGATTTTTTCTCAAAGGCTGTTGCGGGGATATGAACGTGACTTTCGGGCGCGCGACGTACGCTCCAGAGGACGCCAGCGGCCATGAGTAAAAGAGCGGTGAGAACCATGGCCCAGACCAGGAACTCTTTTTGATTCGTATGTTTATTCTTTTGAACTTTCATTTGCATCAACGGCTTTTGTGACTTTGTCATGAGCCCTCCTAACGCGGCATACTAAGGGGAACTAGACAAAGTGGCAAGCCCCTAGGTAAAACGTTTTTTACTTATCAGAAACTCGCCGAGCAAAAGAGAAAAAGCCAATAGACTCAATGCCATATGTCTTTCTCGCCAGACCTTTTCCCGGGTGCTTTGCAGATCTTCGCCGTGACTTAGCTCCTGCCGATAGAAATCATCGAGGTTTTCACTCGAGGCGATGAGACGTCCCTCGCCATTTTCCGCAATTTTGGCCAAGCCCGCGAGATCCGGGCGGCTCAGCACGAGCTGCCCCTTGTCATCTCTGAGGAAAGAACCGTTATCGGCGGGAATGGGTGATCCTTCGAGACCCATACCGAGCGAAAATATTCTCGCGCCTTTTTCGGCGAGCGTCTTCGCCTGGCCGTAAGCGTTTTCGCCATGATCTTCCCCATCACTGATCAAAATCACGTTCTTGGCGCGGCTCCCAGTTTCGCTGCCCTGCTCAAAAGCTTTCTCAGCGAGTTCGAGAGCCTGACCGATCTCGGTGCCCTGGACAGGCAGAAGGTCGACTGAAACCTGATCGAGGAAGAGGTCAAAACTGGCTTTATCATAGGTCAGGGGACATTGAATGAAGGCCACCCCGGAAAAGAGCACAAGACCGATCCGATCCCCTTGCACAGCGGACAAAAGATCGCGAATTGAACGCTTCGCCTTCTCCAGTCGATTGGGCTTCACATCCGTCGCCATCATGCTGCGCGAAAGATCGAGAACCACAACCAGGTCCGAACCACGGTGTTTGACCTCGCTCCAATGAAAATCCCAACGGGGTCGGGCCAGCGCCAGGACCATCGCCACCACGGCCGTGAGGAGAAGCAGGCGTCTGAGCCATTCCCAAGCCTCACGCAGAGGAGTCAGTTTCCACGTTGCCGAGAGTAGACTCAGGCGTCTCCGATAGTTTTTGCTAGCCCAGACCCGCAGCCCGAAGACGAGCAACACGAGCGGCAAAAGAAGATAGAGATAGCGCTGTTCGGCAAAATTCAAGGGATAACCCTCCAACGGCTGAGCAGCCAAAGCTGTTCCAGTAGGAAAAGGCTCAAAGCCGAAACGATGAAGATCCACGCCAGCTCTTCGCGTTGAATGGGATCCTCCCATTCCTGCTTGTTCTTCTCGAGACTATCGATCGTTTTATAAATATTGGCTAAGGTCTTCGTGTCTTTTGCCACAAAACTGCGTGCACCTGTAACTTCCGACATTTTTTGCAGGAGTTCGGTGTTCATGCGAATCAATTGATTGCGATATTCCGTGCCCCAAAAGCCCTGGACGGGAAAGGGTACGGGCTCGTTGCTGCCCACGGCGATCGTGTAGACCTTGATGCCGAGTGATTTGGCGAGCTGCGCGGCCTCCATCGGATCGATCGTGCCCGCAGTGTTGTCACCATCGGTCAGCAGGATCACAATTTTCGAAGGCGCAGGCACATCTTTCAGCCTTTTGATTGCGGTGCCCAAACCATCGCCGATCGCTGTTTCGGGTCCAGCCATACCGATTTTAACGTGTTTTAGAAACTGAAGAAGAACCTGATGATCCATGGTCAGGGGAGCCTGGGTAAAGGCTTCCGATCCGAAGACCACTAGACCCACGCGATCGTCCGGACGACTGGTTATGAAGTCTTCGACGACATGCTTCACGACGTCGACTCGATTCTGACGTTCGTTATTGATCATAAAGTCCATGGCCAGCATCGACTGGGAGGTGTCGAGCGCGAGAACGATATCGAGTCCTTCACTGTGTTTTTTGGCACGAACGTCTCCGCCTTGCGGGCGAAGGGCCGCAAGGATCAGACAGGCCAGTGCCAGGGAACGCAGAATGATCGGCATGCGCCTTTGCCACCAACTGCCCCAGCTATAAGCTCGAAAGGTCTTGATGCTCGGGAAACCAAAGCCAGCTCTGAGACCTTCGTGACGCGACCGCCAGATATAGATAAGCGGCAATGTGAGAAGAAGGGCCAGACCCCAGGGGTATTCAAAGCTCATCAGCGAAGCCTCCGCCGCTGCTTGTCACGCTGCCTCAGGAACTTTTGCAAAGTATCTCCAACGCTGATACTGGTGGGGAGAAGGAGCGGAGTCGCCCCCGCAACTCGGACGGCCTGTCGCCAGTCTGCAAGCGCTTTTTGCTGCTTTTCAGCCCAATCGCGTCGCAGTTCGGGATCGTCGGTATTGACATAAATCTTCTCACCCGATTCTTTGTCTTCCATCGCCACGATGCCCGCAGAGGGCAAAACCTCTTCCGCCGCATCATGAATTCTCACACAAACGAGTTCGTGGCGACCGGCGAGCTGACGAATCAAACTGGGTTTGTATTCCGCATAATAATCTGAGATGAGAAAGACGAGGGCCCGCTTCTTGCGAATGTTAAGGAAGTAGCGCAAAGCGCCCTCGAGATCGGTCCCCTGCCCCTGGGCTTTGTGCGTAAGGACACGCCGGATGATATCCCAAACGTGCTTGCGGCCCTTGCTGGGGGGCGTGTAATGCTCGACGGAATCAGAGAAAAGGAGGAGACCGACCTTGTCCTTGTGCTTAGTGGCAAGAAAGGCCAGAACCGCCGCAAATTCAGCGGCGATCTCGTGTTTGGGACGACCTTGCCCCGTGAAATAAAGTGACGAGGAAACGTCGAGAAGCAGCATCACCGTCATGTCGCGTTCTTCGCGATAGACTTTGACAAAGGGACTGCTGGTCCGGGCGGTCACATTCCAATCGATACTGCGCAAATCATCGCCGGGAACGTATTCTCTCAACTCTTCAAAATCCCAGCCACGCCCCTTGAAGGCACTCACATAATTCCCAAGGAGCATGTCGGAGGCGAGATGATCTGCCTTAAGCTCTAGCAAACGAATCTTTGCCAACACATCAGCAGATAACACCTTAGCGACCCTTTCCTGGCGACCAGTTGACTGAGCCGGGCCAATAAGCAAGGACGGTCGAATCATTGAGAATCGCTTCGAGGGTTGCCAAAGTCTCAATTGGTTTTCTCAAACTCGCGTTCTGAGAGGAAATTTGCGACTTTCTCAGACCGATCATGGCACCAGAACGGATGTCTTTGATGCAGTCCCAGGCGCTGCCATCGACGAGGCAATCCAAAAGATTCTCATCCTCATCTTCAAAACGTTCCATCTTATTCATTTTTTCAGGATCAAATTTCGCCAGAAGTTCAGCTTCACGGATCGCTTCATCTTTGCCGCCGAGCTTGTCGACCAAACCGATTTTAGAGGCTTCAAGACCTGTATACACACGGCCTTGAGCGATCGCAAAGATATGCTGAGGATCCTGTTTCCGGCCGGTCGCGACCTTATTGACAAAGGAATTGTAGGTCTCGTCGATCGATTCCCCTAGGATCTGTTTATCCGTCTCGCTGCTTTTCGAGCCGAGGTTCAAATAACTTTTACGATCCGATTGGGTGATGAGGTGAAAGGAAATGCCCCACTTCTCAGCAACCTGCAAAGCCTTGGGGGCCGCACCGATCACGCCGATCGACCCGGTGATGGTCGTCGGTTCCGCCACGATCATCGCCGCCGGAGCTGCGATATAGTAACCACCCGAAGCGGCGACCGCGCCCATCGAAACGACGACAGGTTTCTTCTCACAGAGTTTTCTCACTTCATCCCAGATCAAATCCGAAGCGAGAGCCGAACCACCAGGACTGTCGATACGGAAAACGACGGCTTTCACAGCGTCGCGTTCTCGCGCCCATTTCAGTTCCTTGATGAGATTTTTGGGAGTGATCTTGCCGTCGCCATCGTTTGACGCATCCATGGCGATCTCACCGGAGGCTTCAATATAAGCGATAGAAGGCTCATCGCCGCCGCCCATTTTAGGGGCTTTGTCACTGTCCTCCATGTCTTTGGTCGCTGAGCGGTACTTCTTATATTCAATAATGTTTTGAGCTTTGGTTTCAGTTTTGACATCTTCAACAAACTGCGGGAGGTAGCCGAGGCGATCGACCAGGCCATTTTGAAGCGACTGCGGACTGGTGAAGAGACTGCGTTTCAGCCAGGCGTTGACTTCCTCCTTGGTTTTTTTGCGACTCTCGGCAATGCCGTCCACCAGCGTGCCACGGAGGGAAGATTCGATCGCACCATACATTTCAATCGTTTCAGCCGAAGGCGCATCGAGCACAAAGGGTTCCATCGCTGATTTGAATTTTCCGGCGCGTACAACTTCCAGCTCCACCCCCAATTTCTTGAGAGCCCCTCCGAAGTAGGTCAACTGAAAGGCAGGACCTGGCAGGGTCAAACCGCTGACGGGCGCGAGGTTGATCTTGGTCGCTGTCGAAGCGAGATAGTAGAGGAGGGTATCCGCTTCGTTGAGGTGAACGTAGAGTGGTTTCTCGGTTTTTCTAAAATCAAGAAGCGCCCGACGCAAGGCACTCGTCGTCACGAAATCCGCTCCACCGCTTTCGATGTCGAGCAGAACAGCCTTCACGCGCTTATCTGTTCCCGCATGGCGCAAAACAGCTTTCAATTCGTCAATTGAGATTGGCAATTCATTTGAAAAAATCTGACTGAAGATCTTTTGGCGATCGCTGAGCGACTCCGAGACGATGCCACGATCGATAGTGATTTTAAGAACGGATTCATTGATCTCAGTTGGAACGACCAACTTCTTAGACTTATCGCCCAAGCCTTCCACGCTGTTCAGCTTTCTATAGATACCGACAGCAATCAACAAACTGACGGTAGTGACGAGGATGCCCAGCAGAGCAAAATAACCGGTAAAGATCATAAAAATACTACGCAACAGGCGCGAAAAAATACCTCTTTGACGGGCTTGATTCATGGTGGCTCTCACAGAACAGGGTTCGGTCCAAACAATTCCCTAGTCTAATCAGGTTTTTTTAAAAAGGGAAACAGAGACCTTGAGCCTTGAGAAAAGGCATCACGCCAACACTGTATGCTCAAGTCAACTTGAACAATTTAGGGGCGCTGGGTAATCTGTTTTCTTAATCAACCCTAAGAGGTGAATCCTTGGAGAAGTCGAAAGAGAAGCCTAAAGCAAACGCAGAAAAAGAACGCTTGTGGGAGAAAAATCCCGAGATGACCGCTGTTCTGCTTGCGGCTTTGGAGGAAAATCCAGAAAGCAAGGAACTGACACGTGAGCAAAAGCTCGACGTCGTTGACCTCGCTCTCCTCGAAAAACGATTTCACGATCCTGTCTGGCTGACAGAGGCGATTCTCAATATAAAGATGCAGGCCATTTCCGGTAAAAAGCACGTTGAGATTCCTGTTTCGAGACCGCTGCTCATCAGTTCGCAAAGCGAGCTCGACGAAGTGCTCGCCACGCACAGGAAATGGATCGATCAGGTTCTTCAACCCACAGAGCCTCTAGGCATCGGACGGGCCAACCTTAAGGGCAATGACCTTCGCCCTTATTCATTTGATGGCGTGGATCTTCGTTCCGCCAATCTTGAAGGTTGTGACCTACGCGGCTGTACCTTTATCACGGCGAATCTTTCGGGTTGCAACCTGACTGGCGCGAATCTCGAATCCGCTATTCTGCACAAAGCCAAACTTCGTCGGGCCAGACTCAACGGAGCCAACCTGAGCGCGGTCAAAGCCTTTGGCACCGATTTTAGACAAATTCTTTGTGAAGGGACCTTCTGGACCGGGAGTGAGCTGAGAGATCTGATCTTTGACGACAGTCTCCCGAAGAAGGTTAAGGATAGTATGAACCCGGTAATTGCCATTGAGCCGGAGCCTGTAACGGCCGAAATTATCGAGTCAAGCCTTCAAGATCATAAGGAAAAAGAGGATGATGTTAACCTTTAAATGCTTGCCCCGATAGCATCATTAGTAACTCTCTTACTCATTGAATGGGCGAAGCTCTGAAAAGGAGACCGCTATGCGTCGCGAGGCAATGGTTTTAGGCCATCCCCTGTTTACCTTTCCTGTATCGGCACGCTTAAAAGTTCAATCGATAGGCTCGGGTGCCAAGTTCAGTTGCCAGGCGGAGACAATCCGCGGCTGGGACCTCAGCATCGAAATCGGTCCGCATCAAAAGCCAGGCTACAATCCTCTCTCCCTTCTTGAAATTTGGATCGACGATGAGGCTAGCGGACAAAAAATCTATGGCTTCGCCAAATTTGTCCAGGCCATCGGCAAGAGCCGGATGTTGATTCGAATCGTGGAAATTGATGGTCAAAACCGCGAATTGCTTCAGGAAATCATTGAAAAACGCGACCCCATATCCCTTCACGACGCCAGTTGAGAGGCTAAGGTTTTTGAGAAAAATGCATGATTCACTCCAGTCGCGTCATTTTGTGCTTCCATCCACGTCAAGTTTGCGCTAAATAGGGCGCACTCAAGGAATCTTGGCTTCTCCAGTTGTCTCCCTGTTGCACCCGGCCCCTTCCCCTTGCGTAAAAAAACCTGATTTTTTATGGAGTTATGATATGGCGCTGCGACCTTATGACGACATCGACGAATCCCTTGCAAAAAGTTCCAAACAACAATCCTTCTTCTTCTTTTCCACCGTCGCTCTGGCTGCGACCATCTCAATCTTTGGGATAATCGGTGGATTTATTTATGGCGACTACTACGGTCGTAAACATGCACAGTTCGATAGTGTCGAACTGCGCAAGCACTACGCGGGTGAGTGTTATTCCTACGTCGACACTCAATTGAAAAAAACAATCAAAACTTCCCTTGAAAAACAAGGTAAGACCCGAGAACAAACTGAACGTCTCGACGATATCCGCAACTTGATCGTCAATCTGCATATGGATATCAACGGTCTAGGCATGGGCAAAAAAGTCAAAGACCGTGATCTCAGCATGAAGAAAAAAGTCGCTTCCGCCGCGCGATGATCAAAATGGGAATGAACATGAACTCTTTCCTCAAATTTAGTCAATTACAGATCCTCGCTTTGGTTTTCAGCGTCAATGCCTATGCAAAGGATCTATTTCCGAGTAGTCCGATACTCGACAAAAAGGTTAAGTTCTGGGAACTCGTGTTCACCAGCTACTCAAGCAAGCAATTGATCATTCACGATAAGGATTCGCCCGACCTGATCTTCTCCGTCATGGATTCGGTCAAAGAAAAAGGCATCGTTTCCAAAGACGAAGTGAAGGCTTTCAGCCCTCTCCTTAAAGACTTCGCCGAACTCGGCGAAGAAGCCGCGGCGCTAAGCCCGCGCCATAAAAAAATATGGAAACTTTACGCCAAAGACAGCGCAGGTCGAAGTCGTCTCCTCGCCGGCCGTATCAATCTCCGCTCTCAGCTTGGCCTGTCGGATATCTTTCACGATGCGGCGCTCCGCGCCCAACTCTACATTCCCCGCATGGAAAAAATCTTTAAAGAACACGGATTACCGACCGAGCTGACTCGTATTCCTTTTGTGGAATCCATGTTCAAGCTGGATGCTCGCTCCAAGGTCGGTGCCACCGGCATGTGGCAACTCATGTCCTACTCCGCGAAGCCCCACATCATTGTGAATAACAAGCGGGACGAGCGTAAATCACCGATTAAGTCGACTTACGCAGCCGCAAAAATTCTCCAGGCGAACTACAAGGGCCTGAAGAACTGGCCGCTGGCCATCACCGCCTATAATCATGGCGCCAATGGTGTGAAACGTGGTGTGGTGAAACTTGGCAGTTCTAATCTCGCCGACCTTATTTTATCCTATCGCTCCAAAAATTTTGGCTTCGCCAGCCAGAACTATTATGCCGAATTTCTCGCCGCTCAGAGCAGCTATGACAAATGGCGAAACAAACAGCTAGCCACTGCTGCGCGCTGATCCCAGGAACAATTAACGTCGAATCTTTCCGCCCTTGGTCTAGAATTTGCTACAGTGGGATTGGGTTCTTAGAAACTCCCAGTCATCCAAGTAGCTCTCTTAGGGGGAAACATGAACATTACGCATAATTTTCGTCATATGGACACATCAGATGCCCTCAAATACGAAGTAGAACAACGACTTATCGGACTCGAGCCCCTGATCCAGACTTCGACCCCCATCCACGTCACATTCAGCGTTAGCCAGAACAATTATACTGTTCACTTGGGCCTACATGCACGAAACAACAGTCATGTGGAAGTCGAAGAAAAATCGGACGACATGCACAAGTCGATCGACATGGCTTTCGAGTCTCTGCGTCGCGTAGTGACCCGTGAAAAAGAAAAACAAACTCATCATCACGTTAAGACGGACCCTTTCGTGATGCAGGCCCAAGCTGCTGCAACTGTCACGAGCGCTATCGATGAACTGGAATTCGTAGACGCCGAGGAAGTGCTGGAAGCCGTCCAAGCTAACGGCCACTAATATCAATTATCGTTTTATTTTAATATTCGGCGCTCCAACTGAAAAGAGCCGCACCTTAGGGTGTGGCTCTTTTTGCATGATTCGCCTGGCCTTCACATCTCTTGTTTCAAACGGATGCAAAAGCAGGCGCCACCCTGATAATTCGAATCGAGTTCGATCGTTCCACCGTGTTCGGAAATGATCTCTTTGGCGATGTACAGCCCGAGCCCGGTCCCCTTGCTCTTCCCAAAGGTGGCGAAGGGTTCAAACATGATCGACGAGAGTTCCGGGGGCATACCCGGCCCATTGTCGACAATTCGAATTTCAACCCACTGGTTGTCCAGCGCCCTGGCCTCGATGGAAATCTCTCCACCGGACTTCAGAATCTCGAGGGCGTTGTTCGTCAAGTTAAAGATCACGCGCATGAGCTTCGCTTTGTCGATCCTCACCTTGCCCAGATAACTGCAGTTAAGCGTGAGTTTGACCTTCAAACGCTCTGTTTCGGCCTGAAGCATCTGCTCCATCTCAGCCAGAACCTCTCCAAGTGACAGGATCTCAAAGCGATATTTCTTCTCCCCGCGCGCGACACTTAACAGTTCTTCCACCATGGTAATACAACGATTCGCCTGGTTTCGGACGATACCGCAGACGCGGTTCAACTGCTTCTCCGTCATCGTATCGCGTTGCTCAAGGAGTTCCGCACAACCAATAATGGCGGAGATCGGATTTTTTAAATCATGAATAATCGTCGAAGAAAGCTGTCCGATCGAGGCCAGGTTCTCACTGCGTTTCTTCGCGTCAACGAGCTGTTTGCGCACGATCAGCGAGAAAATCTGCGCCCCGATGATTTGCAAAAAGGACAGATCCTCATACATAAAGCCCGAAGGTTTGTTGAAGACCTTGAAAATCCCCTGTGAGTAGCTGGGATCCTGCTCGGTCGGCTGATGAATCGGCACGGCGAGGAGGTTTTCAAAGGTTAATCCTAGCTGACGACTCAGATGATCGAGAGAATTGTCCTGCCGACTCAGGCGATTGACGATGAGCGCTTTGCCGTCCTTCATCATTGCCTTGGCGTATGTGCTCTCCAGGGTCTGCTCCGAGTAGTGGACAACCGGTGTGCCCTCCTGAATACGCGCCGCAAAGATGTCCCAGCCCGAGGAGCCTTCCGATTGAATGAAGAGACAGCCCACTTCGGCGCCGATCGAACGAACGGCCTTACGGATGACCGCACTGATGAAGTCATAGAGATTGGCCGATTCGTTCACGGCCTGCTCCAGTTCCCGCACAACTTCCAACTGATCCAGCTTTTGCTTAAGCCTCACCTGGGTGTGGGAAAGGTCGCGGATAATTCGCGCCTTTTCCTGATAAAGATAGGCCGATTCGATCGCAACGGCCGCCTGGGCCGCAAAAGCCAGGGTAAAACTTTCGTCGGACGGAGTGAAGTTTCCATCGTGTTTGTTGAGGGCCTGCAGACAACCGATGGTGCGTCCATCAAGGTTGGCCATCGGCACACAGAGAATATTGCGGGTCCGATAGCCAGTCACGCGATCGATTTCCGGATTAAAAAGCGAATCCTGATAGGCATCATGGATGAGAATCGATTTGCCGATCTCAATGGTTTTGCCAGCAATGCCAGCTCCGCGAGGAAAACGAATGATCTCGCTTTCACCGAGCTGCACCTTCGACCAGATTTCGCTCTGCTCCTCGTCCAGCAGGAATATAGAGCAGCGGTCGGCATTCAGAGCCTTACGCCCCTGCTCGGCAATATAGACAAGCAGGCCGTCGAGGTTTTTCTCCTTGCCCATGAAACGACAGACATCGAGCAGCTTCTGCAGCTGATCGAAGCTCGGTTGATGAACTTCAGGCGTGGCTAAAGCTCCTCTTTCATCGCTCATTGGATTTATTCTCTTCCAAAATGGTGCAGGCCTCGTTAAAAATAACGATCTATCTTTCTATTTTCACTGATACTTGCTCGGCTTGTCGAGGGTGCATTTGACCTAGTGTCTTACCTCTCTTCGACCAAAGGCTCCGAGACGCCCAAAACAGCCTCGCCTGATGTCATGTCAATTGAGGCGAAATGGAGCTAAGGCGCAAAAGATCTTGACGAAAGCGGAAGGTTGACCTAAGGATTGCTGACTTCAGGGGGACTCTATGAGCCTAGACCCACAAAATGAACAAGAACATGCCGCCACGCTTTTTACGCGATGGAGCGAGACCGCGCTTGAAGATCGGTTGATGTTTTTTCGTGCGCTCCCTCCCCGGGAAGCGGGCGACCTCTTTTTTGGTCTTTCCACCCATGAACAAGCCTTTCTCATAGAATTCCTGTCGACTAGTGAAAAACGAATATGGCTTCGCGCCCTCGCGCCGGATGACACGGCTGACGTTTTGCAATCGCTTCCCGTGGATATGCGCTGGAATCTGATCGATCTCCTGGACGACAGCGCCCGCTTTGAAGTCGCAGGCCTTCTCGCTTACGAAGAAGACGAAGCCGGCGGTCTCATGAACCCGCGCTTTCCCCGCATTCGTCCCGACGCCAGTGTTCGCGAAGCGATCAGCTACCTGCGAAAGCAGGCGCACGTGAATCTCGAGTCGCTCTACTACTGCTACGTGCTCGACCAAAGTCAGCACCTTCTCGGGGTTATTTCCTTTCGGGACCTCATCATCGCCAAGGAAACCGACACGGTTCGTTCCCGTATGCGCACCGATGTGGTCAGCGTCAACGAGAAGATGAATCAGGTGAACGTGGCCAAGCTCATGGCCGACCACGATCTCGTGGCTATTCCGGTTGTCGATGAAACGGGCCGCATGAAAGGTATCGTCACGCATGACGACATCGTCGATGTTGTTCAGGAAGAAGCGACCGAAGATATACATAAAATCGGCGGTACCGAGGCCCTCGACGTGCCCTACATGGACACGCCTATACTTTCGCTCATCAAAAAGCGCGGCGGTTGGCTGGCTGTTCTCTTCGTCGGCGAAATGCTCACGGCGAGTGCCATGGCCCATTACGAAGAAGAAATCGCCAGCGCTGTGGTCCTGGCTCTCTTCATCCCTCTCATCATCTCCAGCGGTGGTAACTCAGGCTCTCAGGCCTCGACTCTCGTCATCCGAGCTCTCGCTCTCGAGGAAATTCGTCTGCGCGACTGGTGGAAGGTCTTCAAGCGTGAACTTGTATCGGGATTGATTCTCGGCACAATCCTCGCCTTAATCGGTGTGATCCGCATCATTGCCTGGGAAAACATCTTTCACAGCTATGGCGAGCATTATCTCAAACTCGCGCTCACCGTATCGCTCAGTCTGGTCGGCGTCGTCTTGTGGGGAACAATCTCGGGCTCTATGCTCCCCCTGATCCTCAGCAAATGTAAGCTCGACCCGGCGAGTGCCTCCGCGCCCTTCGTCGCAACGCTCGTCGATGTTTCGGGCCTGGTCATCTATTTTACCCTCGCCAAGCTCATCCTATCGGGAACTCTGCTTTAACGAAATAATTGTCCACCCTGGATTTGCGAGGATTTCAGGACAGATTTCCGGGCGGGAAACAACCTTTTTAGGCCCTTTATCCCGCTAATTTCACTGACCTTAATCCTGGCTCTGCCTATTTTTACTAGGACTCTGTCAAGTTCCCCCTCGGAGGTACCGATCCACTCTAGGCAAGCAACCTAGAGGATTGAGGCCCAATGCCCACGAGCTCATCGACATCCAATCTTGACCAAAACCTCCAGACACGAGTCCTGGACTATTGTCAGAGTCACGGCGATGAATTCAACGCCGAGCTGAACGCTTACGTTCGCCGCTACCTCCTAAAAAGTCGCATGACGGTCCTCGTTGCCGGATTTCTCTTCATCTCCGGCCCGATGATGGCCTTTAAAACGGGCCAATGGCCTTTTGCACTCACACACCTGATCTCCTGCATACTCTTCTTCGTCTACGGGCTGCTCGCGAAGAAATTTGATTACCTCAACAATCACGCTGCTCTCTACTGCGATCTCCTCGTCAAGGTCGTCACTCTGGAATGCGCCTGGGTCATCTACATGTACTCGCGAAACGACGAGATGAACCTGGTCGCCAGCGCCTCCCCTATCCTTTTGATGATGCTGATCTGGGCCTTAAATCTTTATGGCAACGGGATCAAAAACATTATTCAGGCCAGTCTCGCGACAGTCTTCACCCTGGGCTGGGTGGCCTGGCTCGATCTCCATTACCTCACGGTCAACATCGGTGCTCTAGGCATCGGTGTCGCGATCGGTGCGATCTTAAACAGTCTGGTCTTCCGCCTCTTTCGCTATCAGTTCTACTTCAGTCAGCAGGAAAAGAGCCTTAGAAACCACGCTTACAAACAGCTAGAAAAGATGCTCTACCCGCATCAGCGCCGCATGATTGAAGATGGTTTGACTCTGGAGGAAACGATGCCGGTTGGTTATGGCGAAGCCTGCGTGATAGCCTTTGACGTCATCGAAAGCTCAAAAATCAAAAGCCCCTATGCCCGCACTCTCCTCCAGAACGTTCTCAAGAAGTGCCAAAGCCTTATGATGGAAAACTATTCCCAGTCGGATTTTGAAGCCAATGCCTACCGAATCAAAGAGATGGGCGATGGCTTCCTCTGTTCGGTCGGCTTTCCATTCAAGACGCCCGGCACCTTGAGCAAAGAGGCGCTCGCCATCAAACTCTCTCAGCAGTTTATCGCTATATTTCACGATGAAGCGACCAAACTCGCTCCGAATGAACGCGTGAATTGTGCTGTGGGCATCGCCAGCGGTAACATCGAGGCTTTCTATCCGCATACAACACCTAAAGAATACGATCTCTATGGTCGTCCTTTGATCCTTGCCACGCGCTATGAAAGCATTCGCAAGGAACTCTTCCATCACATCCCGAAGAGCAGCATTATCATTCTTCAAGAATCCGTTCACCTGCGCCTGCCGCCGCAGGCCCAGCACAACTTCCAGGGATTTGAACTGAAGAACTTCCGCATCCGCGATGACCATGAAGCGAAGAAGCTCTACTACCAGGTCTTCGATGACAAAGGCCATAGCTACGCCAAACCGCCAAACATCCTGACTCAACTCGTTTCATAAGCCAATTCTGTGACTCGATCTCCCGTTCACCCGCAAAGAGATCCTTCAACTCATCAAAGACGTTAATGCCAGTCATTAACCAATAGTTTTTGAGCTCTCAGCCGCTTGCCTGGAAGCCTTTTTTGCGTCTGAGAGCCACGAGCAGGAGAAGCAGCGGCGAACCTAAGAGTACAAGATTGCCGGCACCCGAACCCTGGCCCTCGCTCCCGAGACTGCTGCAGGTCGTCATGTATTGCACATCCTGAGAGACTCCGGCCTGCGGATAAAGATAGGAAATACCCGCCTTATCATCGAGACCGAGTTCGGCTGAACTCGAGACGTTCGCGTAGCTCATAATCGAATGGTAACTGGAATGCGGATGGCCAAGACCCACGCAGTGGCCGAGCTCATGCACGAGCGTTCGCAATAGCTCCTTGGCTGGCACCTTATGGCTCGACACCGAGATATCGCAGTCGAAAATAATCTTGCCGCTCTTCTTATTGAGCGAATCGCCCGGATGCGCACTGACAAACATCGGCAACGAAGCGGCCGCAACGGTTTGCGAGTCCTGCCCCTCCACCACGATCGCATAGATCTCGTCTTCGTCGTCCTTGACCACGCCGGCATTCACCACGACGTCGAAGAAGAGGTAGGCGCTCTCCACGTCGTTCCACTTGCCCACGGCTGCATTGAGCAGAGCCAGCATGAGTTCGGCGTCCGAGCTCTCGGCATAAAGTCCGTCGAAAACTTTTTCCTTCTCCGATAACTTGGGGGCATCACCGTTCCATTGAAAGGTGATCCTCGGATGCTCGGGACTGACCGGCAGGTGGGGTTTAACCGAAGAAATATGAACGAACGCGCTTGCGACTCCCGACCAGACCAGGCCGCAGACGAGCGCAAGGGCGATGCGATAGGTGGATTTATAAGTCATAACTTATTCCAATACGAAAGGAGTAAGGAAACTCAGCGGCTTTGTCGACATAACCGATAACCTGCCGATACTCGGCTTCAAAGTGATATTTGTTCCAGAAGGCTTCAGTCATATAACCGAGGGATTGATAGACACCGAACCCAACGCCATTGGTGCCGATCACGATACCGCCGCCCACGCCGAGACTAAAGCGTTCCTTGGTCCAACGCTGACCATAGTAGAGGCCTGGTATGACACTGACCATCCATTCGCGTCCTTCGTCGGTTCGGTAGGAGGCCTGCCAGTCGATGATATTGGTTGGAGGAATGGATAGGGGGTTCGATCCACCCTGGCCGAGACTGGGCGGGCCGATGAGGGCGGTGATGGTGCCGGCGTTGGCGATTGTGCTAGTCGCTGTTGCTGCTGCCACTAGAAAATAAATTAGCATGAGCATGAGAGGGAAGCTTCGCTTCATAGTTCATACCCCACGGCAGCCGTGAAGACTGTCTTGCGGGCAGTCGTCATAAAGATGAAGGCAAGCCCGGCGGCAAAGATATGCGAGTTCCATTCGAGCTGGGCACTCCAGTTCTCCCCTTGCCAGACCTTCCAGCCAAGCCCCAGGTTGAGGCCAAGGTTCATCGAGTGGATCGACTCATCTTTCCCATGTGGACTGTTGTAGGCGGTATACTCGTCCATCAGGGAAAGGCCGTAACTGGTGTAGACCGACTCCCAGGGAAAGATTTTAAAGGGTAGGTTAAGGCTGAGGATCCCCGTCGCCTGCGTGAAGTTACCGAAGGTTTTCCCGGTAAACTCAAATCGAACGGAGCGATGCTCGGCGTCCTCGGCGCCGAGCGTGATGCCGGGCTCAAGAAGGTAGTCGCCTTGTTCAAACCAACTCTGTCCGGCCCTCAGCTCCAAGGCTTTGACGGGTTTTGACCATAGGCTGACCAAGGCCAAAACAAGAGCGTTGACTGCCAAAAAGCGAAGCCGCATAGGTTCTGGTCCTCTGGCTATTTTTTTCAAAAGCTGAGCTTAGACGTCTGAGAGGCGTAGGTCAACTTTTTGATTTGCTTCATAAAAAAGTTATTTTGAACAAAAGACTCAAGTAGATTTACAAATTTGCCGATGAAAGCGCCGCTTTGCTAGGAGTCTGTCACGAGCTTTGGGACCTCACCCAAGTTAACTCTCTTGACAGCGAGCAGCATGGCTTTCCATAATGGTGTAAATCATCTAAATCCCTTTGCGAAAGGACACGGCGTATGAAGACGCAAGAATGCCCGCGCTGTGCGAATCTAGCCAGACTTTCTAAACGTACGTTTAGCGATCAAGCCCTTGCTGCCCTTGTCGTATGGAATGACCTGTCCGAAAAATTGATCGATGAATCGATTTGCGACGACTGTTACGGCGAACTTCGCGACATTCTTATCGAACGTATCGAAGAAGTGAAATCCGTCTCTCCACGGACGTTCAACCGAGCCAGCTAAACTGGGCAAGGGCCTGAGCTCCGCAGATTCTACAAGATAGCGATGACATCCTTGGCAGATTATCCTATATCCAATATCGGATACTCAGCCAGACCTTGCCCTTGAGAAGGATGTCGTATGGATACATCATCGTTGACTTGTCACTTCGCCCCGGTATTTTCCAAAGCCAACAAACACAAAAGTCCGCAGACTCCCACTCAGGCTGAGGGCTTTCCGGCATTGCCTGCCGAATGGGTCGTCGAATTCGAGACTATCCCTCTCGAAAAGGGCCACCTCTTTGCGCATCTCTTTCGAGCCGACAGTCCAGCGGCCTCCGCAGGGCGAGAGCATATCGCTGCCATCGTTTTGCACGGGCAGGGAGAACACAGCGGCCGTTATCTTCATCTCGCGCATTATCTAAAAGATGTCGTCAGCTCGATCTACGCGATCGATCATCGGGGACACGGTCAATCCTCAGGCAACCGCGGTCATATCGATAGCTTCGACGAATATGCTGAAGATGCCGTTCTCGCCATCAAACGCTATATCCGCTATTTGAAAGAGCGCTATGGAAAAGCGGAAATTCATTTGATCGGCCACAGTATGGGCGGCTTGATCGCTCTCAGAGCCCTCCAGCTTCATCCCGAATTGGAACTGGCGAGCATCTCGGTCACCGCACCAATGATCGAACTCGCCTTCAAAGTTCCGGCCATCAAGCTGTTGGCCGCAAAACTTCTCTACAAGACTCTGCCTGCGCTGTCGATCCCGGGCGAACCACTGGGCAAGCTCGTTTCGCGCGACCCGGCTGTGGTTAAGCACTACAAGACCGATCCTCTGAATCACGGCCTCGCGTCGTCAGCCTTTTTTATGACCTATCTCGCGGCGAAGGAAAAGTTGAAGGCAGCGGCCGGAAGCCTCACCCAGCCGATCCACTTTCAATTGCCGACAGACGATCGCATCATCGCGCATCAGCCGACCGTGGATTTCTTTGAATTGGTGGGATCGAAGGATAAAAAGAAGATTATCTACCAGGGGCTTTATCACGAGCTTTTGAATGAGCCTGAGAAGCCAAAAGTCATCGACGACTTGAAGCAGTGGATTAAGGCGCACAGTGGAAAATAGGCTTTGAGGGGGAGCATCCCGCTGCCAAAGACGAGGATCAGGAGATTGGCTGTCGTTTGATTCTTGGGTATTGCTGCCTGCCGACGGGCAACTTTCTTCGTAACCGCTCTCCTAAGATAAAAGCCTCTTTATCTTAGTGTGAATTGACTCCGCCCCGCGTCGGCAGATGCTGCCTATGGTTGGCGGGCCCGAAAGCCGTCTTTAAATCCGAAATTATTCAAAGCGCCACCGGAATGAACGACGAGGCTGGTCTTGGCTTGAGGGCCCTGCTCTTGACGAAAAGCCTCAAAGGTCAGCAGGAGCTTGGCCGTATAGAGCGGATCCAGCAGCAGGCCATGCTGCTGATGCTCCCAGGCGATCTTATCCCATACCGCTCGATTGGTGGCCCCATAGGCGGCCGCTGTCACAGGACGATGACAACGATAAGGCGCTGCCTTCCAGACGATCTCCGCTAAATCCTGAGCTTCACGCCCCCTTTCGCTGAGTCCCTCTCGAAAACTTTTTTCATTCCCAGCACAGAGTATGACGTGTAGGAGCGGAGGCTTTTCCATCAACGTTCCCAGCCCCCATATCAATGCCTGAGCCGTAAAACCGGAGCCAGCGTCGATCCAAATCGCCTCGACGGGTATCGCCAGGCTTTGGAACTGTTCTGTGAGATCCAGAGCCAAACTCAAAGCGCCGGCAAGTCCCTCCTGACAGGCTCCGCCTTCGGGGAGGATCAGTGTGTCCCCCTGATCATTCGCGAACTCTCGGGCCCTATCCGGGGCGCTTGACCAGGCATCCCGACTGAGCCACTGCTGGGAGCAGCCGTTGAAAGCGTTCTGGTAAAGAACATCGGTCCCAAAGTCCTGATAGGGGGTCGACTGCAAGAGGACGAGATCCAGTTCTTTACCCATCTCCCGACAGATCTGCGCCAGGCCCAGAAGAAAAGCCGAACGGGCACTGCCCCAGGATACAACCCGCGAATGCGCCTCGAGTGCCTTATGAAGTCCACAGAATTTACGAAACTTCGGCCCTGAGAGGGTGAAACTCAATTCGTCCTCACGTTTGACCCAGACCCCGGGACGAAGAGATTGCCAACGGCTGGAAGGATAGGATGCTTTGATTCCCAGGAGCAAAGGACTCGTGGAACATGCGTTCTCAATGAGTTCCCGGAGCTTTTCCGCTGCCGTTTTTGGATCGACCATAGGGGTCTTATTCCTTTTGATGAGGCCTGACTTTAACAAAAAAGGCTGACTGTTCTTTCTTATCTCATTGATATCTAAGGCTCTTTTTCACTCACAGAACACTTCGTTCGTAGAGTCTTGTACTGCCCTGCAGAAAGGTTAGGATGGCTTTAGGAAGTTGATCTCAGGTCTCATCAAGAAGGAACGTACCATGAAAATCTCACTCGTCCTCGCAAGTCTCATCGCTTTGGCCCCTATGGCAACAACAACGGCCTTCAGCGCAACAGCCGAAGCTCCGGCTGCTATCAGTGACGATATGGTCACAGCTAGCTACGCACTTCTTAACATCACAGATGACGCCCTCGACGTCGCCACACAGTACTCACGTGAAGATGGCATAAAAGGCACTGTAGCTGGCAGCCAACTCAACGATTTGATCGACGACACTAAAGCCCTGAAGCGTTCTGCCGTTCGACTCTCACAACTTCTTGACGAAGGCGCCTCAGGCGACGCGATTCAAGAAGAGCTCGATACCCTTGAAGTAAAGTACCGGACTGTCTACCGTGCTAGCGCAAAAGTGTCTCTTCAACTTTACAGCCAATTAAAAACTACCGAAGGATACTTCCTTCGTACAGCATACACCAAGATTCGATCGCGCTATGTCTACCTTCAAGCCCAGCTTGCGAACTGATTAGCCGTCGTTTCCAGAGGGCTAGGGCTGGGTCCGTTGCTTATCAACAGTTGTGTTGAAGAGTATTCCGAGCGGACACTCTCTAGTTTTCTGGTCCTTAGTGGCAGGCAGCATCTTGTGCCGAGGACTGAAAGATTTTAATCCCCCGCTTCTCACTTGACCTTACTTCGCTGGGAACCTAGCTTTAAGTATCAAACTGTACTTAGAACGAAGCGAAATCAAGAGTTGTTCCAAGAAAAATCTGCCGGCTCTCCCCATTAAAAATATCAAAACCCACAAAAATTATAGTCTGCAATCCGCTGATCTCTTCGCAGTTCAGCCCCCTAGCCTCGATGCCATTGCGGCGATTTGCAATCAGCCTGAGGTTTATAAACTCTTCGGTGATCGCTTTCAAGGCACGGCCTACAGACGGGACGATGCGCAGGGCTTCGTGAATGAGGCGCAATCAGCCTGAGCCGATCGATCCCATTTTGTGTTCCTTGTCACAATATTTCGACCAGGGCCTGGTAATTATTAAGCCATGAATCTTTCCAGCTCAGCTACCTGCGAGCTTAGGGCAAGACAATGCATCTGGGAATGGAAATGTCGCAGTCATGGCACGCCGGGCCGTGTAAATTGCGCCCCGGCAAGAGCTTGTATGTATTTACATAAATCGCATAATTTTAGATTTTATTAAAGTTCGTCCGACAGTCTCTACTGGGCAGAACGCCTGGAGGGGGGCTGTAGGACATGGCCGAAAGAATTGGTTTTATTAGTTTTACCGCATTTGAATTGCAGAGGGCGAACGAATTCGACTCGATTAAGATGAGGACCTACGATAGCTCAAAGCCAGCGCGAAGCTTCTTTGACGATCACGCGCCTCAACCCCCCTGGCGACAGCTCACGAGCACCAGGGAGGCCATGGTGCACAAGACTCCGGCTGAACTCAGGCCGCTGATGAATGAGTACTGGACCTACTTTCAGAGCAAGGCAATTCAACACGAGCAATACATTCGCTGGTTTCGGCGCCACCATGCCTGGAATCGCGAAGAGGAAATCTTTCTCCTCCGCTTCGACGACCTTCGCAATCATCTGGCGGATATCTACAATCGCGAAACTTATGCCCAACTCGGCCGCATGAAAAACATTTTCCAAAAGGCGGCTCAGAAAGGTTGGGAAGATACGCAGATCAACCAAGTCGTCTCAGAACAGGCGCACAGGGAAACGCATAGGGTCACTAACTTTGGCATCCAGCAAACTTATAAGCGATCTCAGGTCGCACGCTTCGAGCAGGTTATGCAGCCGGACAATAAAAGACTGCTTCAGCGCGCCGAGGAATCAGCCCGGGTCACGGGCGAGCAGGAGACGCGGGAGCTGCTGCATAGCCCGCACAAGCAACCCCCAAAATGGGCCAAGCTTCTGGCGGTCGCGGATTATGCGCAGAGGGCGCAGATGCCCATTGCCGATATCAAACCGCAGCAGATGCCTGATACCAATAGGCCTCCCGTGATGGAAGCACCACCTACGTTGAAGCTCGGAAAATTATAAAGGGAGAGAGAGATGAGGAACCCAGACCGGGTTCCTTTTTTTATGGCGTGAGAAAACTACAGACCGCCCGATCGTCCTCGCTCAAACCATTCACCCGACCGAACTCGTTGGAGCTGGCAAGATAGGGTTTTAGCGCTGTGCAAAGCTGAAGTTCAAGATTATCCGACGAGAGCGGCAGGAGTTTGACCTGGCCTCTCGCCTCCACCGCTAGTGTTTGCAGGGCCTCATTGTATGCGACGGCAGAGATCGGCATATCGCGCGCGAAAGGCGCCCACTCCGAGACTTTGCTGAGGTTTGTGTCGTAACGATAGAGCGT
>JACMPP010000071.1 GCA_014377445.1 Oligoflexus sp. | reverse complement strand
TTTGCGCCGATCGAAGACAAGAAGGAGTGAGCTTTTACTCTCTTCCCCCTTCCGTCTGAGTCCTATAGTCCGAATATTCATCTTTCGTCCTCAAATCCATTAAAACGTCGTTGATTAGCGCTTCCTCCAACATAACGGAGGCTATAAGTAGCTGGAATGATGAAGGTTACAATCTGGCCTTTAAGGGAATACTAAATCCACCCGATAACGCTCTAACGTCGTAGTCTGGGAGGATGCCGTGCGAGTTATCTTAGCAATTTCCCTAATATTCGGGCTACAGGCTTGTTCTGCCAAGCCCAAGCGAATCAACATTTCGAAATTGGGCGGAGTAGATCCCGGACTCGGGGATCCCCCAACTCCCGTCAGTGGTGATGATACGCCGGCCGTAAAGTGTGATGCGCTTGACTTGGCTTGTCTCGCTTTGAAATTCCCAGAAGGCAAAAAGTGCGAGGAGAATTTCACGGAAGCTCAGGAAGGCCTGAAAGTCCTTTCCAACGAAGAAATCAAGAACTCGATCAACCAGGCTCTCGGGATCGATGCCACTAAGATTCTGCAGGATCTCCCCCGCCGCGATCAAGGAACCAAGTTTCAGAACGCGACGGCACGCAGTGCCATCGCTCAGAACATGGTGGATAACTGGTCGGATATTTCATACGACATCGCGACTGCCCTGGTCGCTGATACAGCAGCTTTGGCAAAACTCGTGCCTTGCAAGACGGCCACCAAGGACTGCAGCGAAAAGCTCGTAACCTCCCTGGGCCTTCTCCTCTGGCGCTCACCCGCAACGGCGGCGGATCTCGTCACATACAATAAACTCTTCGCAACCGGCAAAGCGGATTTTAAGGAATCAGCTATGCGCGCCGTTACCGGTATGCTCCTCGACCCTCGCTTCCTTTATAAAATATCCGAAAGCGGCACCGCAGATGACGAGATTTCGCCTTATGAATTGGCTACACGTATGTCCTATTTCATCTGGAGAAGCACACCTGACAAGTTGTTGCTCGACAAAGCGAAAGACGGCAGCCTCTCTAAGGATGAAGTACGCAAAAGTGAAATTGACCGCATGATGGCCGATCCAAAAGCTGAGGTCGCATTTCGTGCCTTCATGACCGAATGGCTTGCTCTTGGCAATATCGATAACCTTCAAATCAAGGGTGAGACGATCGATCCCGCCGCCAAACGAAAAGATGTTCTCGATAAGGCCGTGACCCTCATCTTTCAAGGTTCAGGCGACTTCCGTCTGGCTTTCGGCAAGGACGACAAGGACAACATCCTGACTATGCCCGGTCTACTGGGTGGTCTCAACGTAAGTTCGGAAACATCTCCTGTTAAACGAGGTCTCTTCTTCAGCGGCCGTCTCCTTTGCCGTCAAGTTCCTCCTCCTCCAGGCAATGCGGGTGCTTTCAAAGCTGAGACCCTGGCTCTCGATACAACTCCGAGGGAGCGTCTAAAGGTGCATGAAAGCAATAGCAGCTGTGCTTCGTGCCATGCTTCAGTCGATCCAATCGGTTTGGGCTTGGAAACATTTGATGCTCTCGGCCGTATCAGAGATGTCTATGCAAGTAAAGTGGCCATCGACGCCGCAGGTAGCATGAAACTCGACAGAATCAACTACCCATTTAAAACAGCTCAAGAGCTTATGCATGGCATTGGCAACAGCACAGACCTGGCTGCTTGTGTGACGGTAACCGTCGCAGAATACGCAATGGGTGCGACACCTGAAGACAAGAACTCCTGTGAAATGAGCCATCTTCAAAATGCATTTGCGAAGTCCGGCTATCAGTGGCGCGGACTGGTTGATGCCATCGTCAATAGCAAATCGTTCAGCAAAAGGGTGGCACCATGAAACCTAACCGTCGCGCATTCCTAAAGGGTTCGGGAAGTCTGATCATCGGTCTACCCCTGGCTGAATTTGCCTTTGAGCTTGGTAACAGTGGTAGGCTTTTCGCCCAAGAATCGGCCGTAAAGAACGCACGCTTGGTGACAATGTATTTTCCAAACGGGGCCATGCCTGAAATCTGGAATTTCGAAAACGCTTTGCTGCCCCTGGCCGACATGAAATCTAAGATCATTCTTCTGCAAAACGTTAGTAATCCCGTGACTCAGCCGACACAAGATGGCCACGAGCAGGGTGCCGCCGCTCTTTTTACCGGTTCAAACCTTGACGGACAAGCGGAAGGAGAGCATCAGAAAGGCACATCGATCTCAATCGACCAGTATCTTTCTCGGCGCATTGATATGACCACTTCGCTGAAGAAGCCCCTGGTTTTGGGCGTCGCACGCGGATGGGCCGGTGGACAATGGCGGTCCCCGACCTGGTATCGCCGAAGCTGGATGGAGAACGGAGATCCCGTAAGTCCTTTGGTCAAACCTCTTGAGATATTCAAAACGATCTTTGGGGATCAAAGTTCTGTCGAAATGAAGAAGTTGAAATTGGAACGTCAAAAATCTGTTCTCGATACCATCGTAGAACAGATGAAATCTCTCACTGGCGATGCATCGAAGCTTCCAGCTTCTCATAAGGATTTGCTCCTCGCCCACCTGGAACGCATTCGCGACCTCGAAAAGCGTGTTATGGAACAGCAAAACGATGCTGCGCAGATGTGCAAGGTACCGAGCGAGATGCCGCCTACGATTAATTTCGGTGGCGACGATCTTCTTCCCTATTCCGAATTCGACCGCGTTTATCGCCTCCAAATGGACCTCATGACGCTTGCTCTGCAGTGCGGAACGACTCACACAGGCTCATTGATGTTCTGCTGTGCAGGAGAAGAGTACGTGAATCCGATGATTTCGAATGAAACAGATCACGGAACTTCGCACTGGAGCAACGAAGAGTCCAAACGCGTGTATCTGGAATATCGCCGTCACCATGCGGCCAATCTTCGCTATTTCATGGATAAGCTGAATGCGGCGGGTATTCTCGATCAAACCGCGATCGTGTACGGATCTGAGTTTGGTGACGGTCGAAGCCATGTGGTAAACCCCCAGCCGCATTTGATTGCAGGTGGTGGCGGCAACTTGAAAATGGGTCAAATCATTGATGCAAGCAAAGGCAAGCATACCTTGAACGACATCTACTCGACACTTCTAACTACTCTCGGACAAAGAACAGAGAAGTTTGGTATTGAGAAATATAATATCTCGCAGATTACTGAGATGAATAAAGTCTAAAACATACATCTTTTAAAAAGCCAAAGGCCATCCACCTCGGATGGCCTTTGGCTTTTAGATTGCATTGGAAGTGGCCGTTTCAATCCATTTGCCGTAGTTTTCGCAGAGCGCAAGAAAGTCACTGTCCTCCGCCGCTGCAACCAATTCGTCCCCATGAACAATGGAAATTCTAGCCTTCAGGTTAATGGCTCCCTTCCAAACGGGAATGGCCTCAATGGCTTTGATGGATTTCTCCACATCGCCAGCGACCTGTTCGAGCGGTTTGTTCACAAGTTCAATCGTGGCTTTCGCAGAGAAAGGTTCACCCGTTAAATCCGCAACGAAATCGAGAAAGCTCTTACGATTGCCAAGGCGCCAGTACCTTTCGCGCAGTTCGGGGCCTACCTCAGGATTGTCGGTGATATGCCCGTATTTCTTCAAGAAGTAAGCCCGCGTTTGATAGACGGCCATCTCAGCTAAAATGTAGCCATGGTAATAGGCCGAGGCCTCGCCACTCAAAAGGTGGGGGATGCAGAGAATCGGGCGGGGCGCCGCTTCCTGGCAGTGCATGCGTTCTTCTATGTCGGCAATAACGACCGTAACATTTTCCGGCGTGAGCTCTACATCAGACATTTCGTACAGGGCTTTTTCACTATACGAAACCCCCAGCATCGATCTGATAACCTTAGAACGGAAACGATAGGCATTGTCCTGCAGCTCTTTGATGAGTTCGACCGGCATCGGCTGACCTTTGTCGTTGAGCGCATAGCGACTCAACCAATCTGCATCTGTCGTCACACTTTCCAGAAACATCGATTGCGTCTCCGCAAAGGCAACTGACGTCGGAGCAAATTCCTGAGCAAAGCAGGGAGAGGGCATGCGAATATTGGCAAAGTGAGCCGCGTGACCGCCTTCATGGAAGAGCGTATGAAGAGCCTCTATTCCACTTCCTATCGCTCCGGGAATGGCGTTGGCGGTAAAATTGATACGAGCCGGACGATGCTTGCCGTGATCCACCCAGGCAGGATAGGGTCCGTGCATGAAGCCGTTTTCTTCTTTACCCTGTCTATTCACGAGATCGAGTTTGAGAGTCGCTCCTGCGAAATCGATTCCCATCGCTGCAAAACTCATCCCCCATCGGGGTACTGCCGATGCGAACGAAAGATAGGGGTCGGTTTTGATCTTGGTGTCACCCGAGGTGAAGTAAGAGAAGTTCCAGGGCTTCCGCACCGCTTCCCCTTTTTCGTTGGCGGCGCGATCGACAGCGTTTTTCACAGCGTCTCTGGTATTGAGTTCAAGGTCATCCAAAATGGCGAAGAGAGTTTGCTTGGAAAATCCTTCCGTCGTTTGCACTTTATAATCATAATAGTCCACATAGCCGAGAACCTTTGCGAGTTCATTGCGCTTCTTAACAACATCCAGAAAGCCATTCTTGAGAATGAAGGGTCCAATGGCCTTGAGGCCTTCCCATGCTGCTTTGCGCAACCCTTTGTCGGCGGATGTCGCAATGAGAAGCGACATCGCTCCGTTGGATGAAGGCACGAACGTAGCTGTCTTGGGATCGATATACCCAAGTTTGAGGTCGGCCCGCGCGGCACCTAATTGACCCTCCATTTCGATGAGCTCTGCGGCTAGGGCTTGAGCTTTCGGATGGTTCATGACGTTGACTTTGAAGAAATGTTTCCATCCTTCCAAACCGACTCGTTCATCAGCTAGAAGATTCTGGCTTTGAAGGGCATGCTCGATAGCATCGATTGAGTGAGGACTTGTCATCCAGGACTTAAGGTCTATTTCGAAGCGTTCGAAACTACCCTTTTCATAGTCTTTAAGGCCCATCTTGTTCGACCAGAAGGCGTCTTCTTTTCGAGAATGGCGTTCAATATATTCACGATTGAGTTTATCGAGTAGTTGCATGAGTCACCCCAGTCATAATTAATTTTATGATCATAAGGCTCTCGATGCACGGCGTCTAGTGAATCAAAGCTTATTCGCCCGGCAATTTGAGGATTTGCAAGACGAATATTCCGGCGTTTCGAACTTCCCAATGAACATCAAGACCTTGGACACGGAAAGCAAAACGCATTCCCTCACTCTCTTGATAGGCAATAGGCGATGCGCGGCGCTGGGATGTCGGCCTGGGATCGAGTTCAAGCATCTGTTCAATCAGGGTTTTGAGGCGGGGATGTTTCTTGTCAGCCTGTTCCAAGATGACAGCGAGACTCGATTCGGAAAAGCTCACCGGATAGCGTTCGATGTCGGTTTTTATCCAACCGGAATTGGCTTCGGGGATGCAGTCCGCATAGGGCACGTAAGGTTTTATATCAAGCACGGGAGTGCCATCCAGGAGGTCGATGCCATTGAGATGAATCTCAATGCCGGAGGGCGCATCAAAATCGATTCGTTCCAGCTTTACGGCCGATATCCCGATCGGATTGGGACGATGAGGAGAGCGTGTGGCAAAGACTCCCATTCGTTGTCCGGCTTCAACTCTCGGTGTGTCAATGAGGGGATGCCATCGACCGTTGCCATTCTTATGGAATACAAAAACTATCCAGACATGACTGAATTGTTCGAGATGGCTGAGAGCGAGAGGGTATTGGGGATCCGGCTTCAGCTTCAATATGGCCCGCGATTCACCCATCATTAAAGATTGCCGGGGGACACCAAATTTCTCGCGAAAGGGCGTTTGAAGTGTTCCTATCGCCTGATATTGAAAGTTCATCCCTTTTCCCATTATGTCTCGAACCCTGGTCTGTGCCCGCTGATTTACTGCATTTCGGAGATGAAGTCCACGACAAGCCAGATTATGCCATTAAGGCGCTAGCCCCGCGCCTTGCTCGGTCAAGGTCTATCTTCTATCCTGGGATCAGGGGGAAAGCCTATGAACGCAAAGCTTAGAACAGGTCTGGTATTGACGGGAGGAGGTGCCCGCGTCGCTTATCAGGTGGGTGTGCTTAAAGCCCTACAGGAAATTCTGCCGTCCGAGGTCATTCCTTTTGATGTGATTTGTGGAACATCAGCAGGTGGGATCAATGCTGCCTATTTGAGCGCTAAAGCTGACAATTGGAAGGCGGGTGCTCAAGGGCTTTATCAGCTTTGGCAAAACATCGAGTTAAAGAACGTCTATAAAACCAGTTCGAAGTCTCTCACAGCCATCGCTTTTGCCTGGGTCGTAAGGACCCTAATGGGCGGAAAGAGTGGTACCCGGGAAATCGCCAATTACCTGCTCGACACCAAGCCCTTGGGTCATATGTTAAGTCAGGAAATAGATTTTTTGGCGATACGTAAGCAAATTGATAAAAAAGCTCTCCATGCAATTTCCATCACGGCGCTGGAATACTTCAATGACCTAACCGTTTCATTCTTCGATGCAACAGAGGAGGTTGAAGGTTGGGAGAGAGCCGGGCGCATCGGTCTTAGAAGTTTGCTCCAGGTCGAACACATACTTGCGTCAGCCGCGATTCCGGTGTTTTTCTCCCCCGTTCGTATTGATAAGCAGTACTATGGAGACGGTTGTGTTCGGCAAATGACGCCTTTAAGCCCTGCTATTCACATGGGGGCTGATCGTCTGCTTTGTATCGGTATTCGTCATGACAGGACATCGCTTGAACCTGCACCGGCAATTCCCAAAGCCCCATCGATCGCACAGATTACAGGTGAACTCTTCAATTCTCTTTTTCTCGATCCTCTGCACGCGGATATGGAACGACTTAAGCGTATCAATGATTCAATCGCCCGCTATCAGGCCGCGGGTCTGCCAACGACGGGTGACAACCTTAAACAAATTCCTGTCTTGAATCTAATGCCTTCGAAGAACCTCAGCGATATTCTTCCCAGTCTGGTGCAAGGCTTTCCCCGTTATTTGCGTTATCTCCTACACGGTCTCGGTGCTTCCGATCGCGATGGGCAGGGGCAAACCATGATCAGTTATCTCGCTTTCTTCAAAGAATGTATTCATCCCCTTCTCGATCTCGGATACCAGGATACCATCCGCAGAAAAGATGAAATTGTCGCCTTTATGCGGGACGAATGAGAGATGAGCCTGAGCGATTCTTTTGAAACCTCAGGCTATGCAGGCCTTATTTAACGTCCAGTCATCGTACTATTGGGGTCGGCCCGATCCGCGGGCACGCAGACAACTTTTCCGCTTTCCCGTCTTTCCACTTCTCCGCGTCGACAGGGAACCATAGGAGCGAGATCGCCCTCTGGATCCTGTTGTGTTGCGTCATTGATGGTCGTCCGGTTGTAGACGTTGTTGGGCGTAGGGTTCGTCGCATTGACAGTTTCTCACAGTGCGAATGACGAACGAACGAATGAAAATGATTAACCGATCGTTGCTCCATGAAGCGCGAAGGACAGGACAACCTGTCCTCACGAATCTAGATAAATCAGAAAAGCATGGGATAGCCCGTCAATGCGAATAGATTGACTCGTTTGGGAGAAATTGGTGCCTGTTGCACTTTATACTCCCATCCCCTTCAAAAATGTCTTGTTTCTAAGACGTACTATCAGTCAAAATTAGAGTTTAACAAACGGAACGGCTTGTTTACCGCATTCCTGAATCAGGAATCTTGTGCATCTATTTTGGAGAGAGCCTTTGATCTTTCTGCGTAGTTGGTATAGGATATGCTCGCTCTTTCTGTTTGAAAGACGTCGTATGCACCGGCTCTGAAGTTCTTCAAAATTTCAGATTTGGGTTGTTATCTCGTCGTCTTAACTTAAGCCAGGCTAGCAGCCTTTGGGGATACACCCCAGAACCCAAGGAAATTATGTCTAAGAATCTTCGCAACATTTGCATCATCGCTCACGTCGACCACGGCAAAACAACTCTCGTCGATTTTCTTTTGAAACAGGCTGGTACCTTCCAGGCTCACGAGGCTACTGCGGACCGGATGATGGACTCCGATTCTCAAGAACGAGAACGCGGTATCACCATTTCAGCAAAGAATGCGTCGTTTTTGCTTGGTGATGTAAAGGTTAACATCGTTGACACACCTGGTCACGCCGACTTTGGTGGTGAAGTAGAACGCATCATGGACATGGTCGATGGCGCAGTGCTTCTTGTAGACGCAGTTGAAGGTCCTCTCCCTCAGACTCGCTTCGTTTTGCAGAAGGCGATTGATAAGAATCTCAAAATCGCCCTGTGTATCAATAAGGTCGACCGTCCCGAAGCTGTCGGCAGCGACATGGTTTCTGAGTGCGTTGACAAGGCATTTGACTTGTTCGTCGAGCTCGGTGCTTCCGCTGAGCAATGTGATTTCCCAATCATCTATGCTTGTGCCCGAAAAGGCTGGTGTACAGCCAACGTTGACGATATCCCCACTCTCCTCGAAGGCGGCGGAGAGCGTACTTTGCGTCCTTTGTTCGACGTGATCCTCGGCTTCCCGGCACCTGTTGCCGACGCCAATGCCGAAGCCCAATTGCTTGTTTCAAACATCGCATACTCGGATTACCTCGGTAACCTCGCACTGGGCCGCTTGGCTTCAGGTAAAGCGAAAAAAGGCCAGGAACTTATCCGTCACGGTGTTGATAGCGATGGCAAAGCCGTCACTCAAAAATTCCAAATATCACGCCTCTTGTCTTATGAAGGCATGAAGCAGGTCGAAGTCGATGAGATCATCGCAGGTGACATCGGTCTTATCGCCGGTTGTGAAGTCCTTGAGATCGGTGACACTCTGAGCGGCATCAATGGAAAAGCTCTGAAACGCATCAGCGTGGAAGAACCAACCATGCGTATGATCTTCTCGATCAATACGACGCCTAACTCGGGTCGCGAAGGAAAACCACTTCAGTCCCGCGATCTTCGTAACCGCCTTTTTAACGAAATCCGTAGTAACGTGGCCCTTCGTTTGGAAGATACCGAGCAAGCGGACCAGTACTACCTACTAGGCCGTGGCGAATTGCAGTTCGGTATTCTTATCGAAAAAATGCGTCGTGAAGGCTCTGAGTTCATGATCGGACGTCCTAACGTCTTGATGAAGACTGAAAACGGCGTGAAAATGGAACCTTACGAGAAGATGACTTTGGATTTGCCAGAGACCTGCTCGGGCGAAGTCACGAAGATGTACCAACAGCGTAAAGGCCAATTGGTCTCCTACGAAGCTGCCTCGGCTGCGAATACTGAAGAACAACGCGTGCGTCTGATCTTTGAGATTCCGACCCGCGGTATCCTCGGTACCAACTCTATGTTTAAGACCGCTACACGCGGTTCAGGCCTTATCAGCTCGGAGTCGATCGGGTATAAGCCACACGCTGGAACGATTTTCCACCGTCAAACAGGTTCTTTGATTGCTGACCGTACCGGTAGCACCACAGAATACGCACTCGCTTCTGTTCAGGAACGCGGCGTTCTGTTTATCGGCGAAGGCGTTGAAGTTTACGAAGGCATGATCATCGGCGAATGCGCGAAGGATAACGACCTTAACGTCAACCCAGTCAAGCCTAAGAAATTGACCAACATGCGAACGACCGGCTCTGACGGTATCACCAACCTCTACGGTATCAAGAACATGAGTCTTGAGAAGTGTATCGAGTGGATCGATGACGACGAGTGGATCGAAGTTACTCCTAAGTCGATTCGTTTGCGTAAGAAGCAGTTGAATGCCAACTTTCGTTCTGTTCGTAAAGCGGACCGTGTCTAATCTCTGAAATTTGTAATTTGTAAAAACGCCCTGATCGAAAAATCAGGGCGTTTTTTTGAATTCAAATTGTGAGATAAAAGCTGTTGCTAAGAATTATCCAAAAATTTTGAAGCTAACGTCAGTAAGCTCTTGATACGACAAGATCGATGTATAACCTTGGCTTATGGATGAATATTAGCTATATTTTAAGCATCAATTATAGGCGAGTTTGTCGAGCTATTCGATGTCCCTGAGGAGGCAATCATGACTAAGTCCACTGATACCCGCCGCGAGCAAGAATTAAGCAAACTTGATATCGATCGCAGAAAGACAATGTCACGACGCGACGACTCCAGACGGCAGTTCATTGACGACGCGTACTCAAAAATTTACATCCCAAGCTACGTCAACCTCATCTATCCTCAATTTCCTGTGAACGTTCATGCATTCAGCAATGACATCGAAGAATTGAGTCCTGCTGAATGGGCTGTGAACAACCTCGGTTTGGAACATGCGAAAGCCAAGAAAGCTCTCATGGGCCTCAAAGAATTTGCCAAGGTTTTGGTTGAGCGTGGTCTGGTTACCAATGCCGATGGCGAAAGTGTTTCCATGAAAGATGCTGATCTCGAAGTGACGAACATTTATTATCTGAATACAGGTACATGAGTCGTTATCGATGACAATAAGAAAGGCCTGGAAGCATTATGAGTCCAGGCTTTTTTTGATGGATAGTCTTTCAAAGGTGTCTGAGAAATCCTTCCATCCCGCCGTTGCCTTCAATCCAGGTTTTTAAATCACGGATGCCATTTTGAGTCGTGACTTCAGGGTTGTAACCAAAGTCCCGTCGCGCTTTAGCGATAGAGTAGGTGCCGTGTTGTGTGAGCAAGCCCACGGCGTAGCGGGAGATAGGAGGCGAATACTTATCTCTGAGTAGAGGCAGCTTCCAGATGAGCTCGCACAATTCAATTGTGATCTTAAGAACCTTAGGATTAAGTTCACCCTCGAGAGGGGGGAGTTGAAAAATCCTGGCGACCTCATCGACAAAGCCCCATAGAGCCAAGGGTTCGCTGTCGGTGATAAAATAGGCCTGTCCCCCGACATTCGGTGAAATAGCTGCAGCCAGGCAGGCGTTGGCGATGTTTTCCACATGACAGAGACTCGTCAACACATGCTTTCCAGGCGCCAGGTTCTTGAGTTTCCCTTTGGCGAGCGAACCCATGAGTTTGGGCATAAAACCGGTTTTATCACGGGGTCCCCAAACCCCTCGCGGCCGAAGGGAGCAGGTGACTAGCTGGGGACAGTTGGCCTCTAAGACCTCCTGCTCTGCAAGGGCTTTGGTCTTTGCGTAGTAGTTGGCAAAGCGCTGGGGATAGGGGATTGATTCATCCAGATTAAGATGGTCATGCTCATCTGCAAAAATGCTGGGACTGCTGATGAAGACAAAGCGCTTTACGCCTTTTATCCGAGAGGCTTCCAGTAGATTGTGTGTCGCTGTGCAGTTGGCTGAATAGAAATCTGAGTAGTTCCCATAGTCCGTCACCCGCCCTGCAGAGTGGTAGATAACCTCTATTCCTTCCGCGGCTTGATTTACGGCGGCCACGTCAGTGAGATCGCCGAAACTGTATTCGATTTTTGATCCGAGTGTTTTCAGGTAACTAAGGTCACTGCTTTTCCTGACGATGACTCGGACTTCAACCCCTTGTGCGAGGCATTGATCGACGATATGACTGCCGAGAAATCCTGCGGCACCTGTAATGAGAACTTTCATGTTCACCCCTGTCTGGACCCGAGTTCTAAGTCATTTCTTTGAGACGCATGGGTTTCCACCATGTGGCACCAAAGATAAAGGTGCGAAGTGCGGACTCCTTGGCATTGTAGCCGTGAATGGCTCCTACTCTTACGCCCTGCGGAATTTGTGCGAGGTGCACAACGGTACTCAGAAACAAATCGATCCACCATATGGAGGTCCAAAATCCTGGAGGCAAATCCAGAATGCATCCGAGAGCGAGATAGCACCAACCGGCAATAGGAATGAGCTTCGCGAAGCTCGTGAATTTCGATCGCGGTGAAAGTAAACGTAAAAGTTCGTGAGAAGCCCATATCGCCAAAATTGGTCGTTCGATTTTTGCGTTATGACGAAGATCAACGGGAAAACGGCGGTGAAATAGGATGGTTTTGACCGACTCCGTGGCCCTCTGCCTTTGCATGAGATCAATCAATTCTTTGGCTATCAGTCCCTGTTCGGAACTCGCCACTCCCGCTTTGAGCTCGATGCACATCACCGGACGTTGGCCAGCACCGACAAGCGCGCTGCGCATGACCTTGGGATGAGCGTTGGTCACACCTTCGGCAGCCACACTATGAAGGATTTCGCCATTTGCATTTTTAAAACTATGAGCTTTGCGACCGGTGAAGAAAAGCAATCTCTCGGAATCTTCCCAGGCAAGATCGCCTGTTCTATGCCATATCCTGGAAACACCAGGGCCTTCTTCTAGGATCTTATGGGCGGCGTTGGATTTGGCATCATTGTGATAAGAACGGCTGACGTTAGGACCGCTCACGATGATCTCACCTATTTCTCCCAAGTTTACAGCCTGGACTTCCTTCCAGCTGGCGATCGCGCCTTCGGTACTCCTAATAATACGCAACTCAATGTTGCTGAGGATAGGGCCCAAAGGCGAACCTTTGCCTGACGCGATGTCGGGGCTAAAGCGTCCCAGGATATCCCTGCCGTCGATACTCGCGAGGGGAAGGCCTTCTGTCGCGCCCCAGCTTGAATTCATCCGTGCCTGGGGTTCGAGCAGGGAGATAAAGTTCGCCAGGTTCTCCATGTCGATAGGAGCTCCGCCCGAGTTTACAAACTTGAGGGTCGGCAGTTTTATGCCGGCAGCCTTTGCATAGGTCCCCACTCGTTTCAAGAGGGCTGGAGAGGCCAACATCACGGTGACTTTGTGTGATTGGATGCTTTCAATGATTTTCGTGGGATCGACTTCGGCCGGCTTCGCAGGATTCATCGGCGGGATGACTATGGAGGATCCAATAATGAGCGAAACAATTCCAAAAAAGGGTACAGTCACCAAATCGATATCCGACGGGGATTGATGCGTATGCTTTACAACCAGATCAACAGTGGCCATCACCATCCCATAAGTGGCCTCAACCGCTTTAGCCGGTCCCGTGCTACCCGTGGTGAAGTTGATGATGCCAAGGTCATCGCGCCTTGTGGCAGCGATGGAAAGGACTTCGACAGGCTTTGTCCCGACACCCGGGTCACTTGCGAAGGAGATCCCTTTCTCATTGACCCAGAGCTTGATTTTGATGGTTTCAAAGGATTTTGAAGCAAAGAATCGAATAATGTGGGCCGGCATGATTCCCACGAAAGCTTCGGGAGAAACTGATCGGTAGCTCCGCAGCATGCGTTTGAGGCCCATCCCTGGATCGACGACGACGGGTATCGCGCCGATCTTCATCAAGGCAAAAGCCATAATGTAGAGGTTGATGCTCGGCTTGATCATAAGAACGACTTTGTGTCCTTGCTCAATTCCCGCCCGCCTCATGATGAAGGCATACGCATCGCTTTTCTCTTCTAGCGCGGCATAGGTGAGTGCACCTTTTGGCGACCATATGGCAAGCTTTGAGGGATAGAGCTTGGCATTGTTTCGAAGCGACAAGGCCGGATTACAAAGTCCGTTCTCATCAGCAGACATAGTGGGCAACCCCTGAATCGATTCCGGAGGCTGCTCCTACGAAGAGGAGCTGAGTGCCGGACTTGGTGAGGCCCTGCTTTTGAAGTTGGTGATAGCCAACACCAAATGTTGCACTGTGACTATCTCCAAATTGCTCAAAAAGATCGAGAGTGGCTGCTTCCGGCACACCGATTTCTTTGCAAAGGCCTTGAGCAAAGCCTTTGCCGAGCTGTGAACAGATCACGTTCACAGTTTTCAAATTCAGGCCATTCTTCTCGATGTAAGTACGTGCGGTGTTGGCTGCAAGCTTCATCACAGCCGGAATAAAACCCGGATCGGTTTTAATTGTCATCATGTTCCGGCCATTGGTTCCCATGTTTAAACACTCAAGATAGCCTTGACGACCTTGGTTCGAAAATTGTTCTGATTTAAAGGCAAAGCCTTGAAAACCGCGCATGGCATCGGTCCCTTTGCCGAGGAGCAGAGCCGATCCCAGAGTCGTATAAGGGTAGTCCGACGGGCTTTTTTCAGAGGGGTGGCAGTCGCCGCCGACGATTAATACATAACGGACCGCATCGCTTTGAAGGAAAGAATCGGCGACCTTCATGGCGTTGATGGCCCCCATTCCTCCATTCATAAGATCGAGACCGAAGGCGTCTTTGCCATTGGCAGCTTTGACGAAATCGAGGTTGATCCCAAGTTCCTTTTGAATAAGAAGGGCAATGGCCGGCTCCACGATGTTCTTCGATCGATAGACACCATTGTTGATGATCAGGGCGATGTCTTCAGCCTGAATCTTGGCGCTGGCTATGCATTGCATGGCTGCGATCGCCGCATGTTCAACAGAATTCGTGATGGACTTATCTGTACTGATGCCTGAAGCCAGAATAATTGCGCCCATGTCACACCTTCAAATGAGTAAAAGTTGTAGAAAGAAATCCGGTGATCACGCCCGAGGCGGCCGGTACGATCAAGACTTTTTCACCTTTTTTAATCGTACCCTCCTTGAGAGCATGATAGAGGACGACGAAGTGAGCGGTTGAAGCCGTATTGGCAAAACGTTCGACTCCGCTCAGATTAGAGCTCGGGAGAGGGGCCTCAAAAATTTCAGAACCGTATTTGCTGAAGTTATTGATTGCGCGCGTCCCGACCTGATGGTGCAGGATGTGATCGAATTTTTCGGATACGATATCCCCACCATTCTTTCGATAATATTCCATCTGAAAGCGCGGCCAAAGCTGGATCCGATCTTTCTTGTGCATTTCCGCGTTGATGGTGTAGAGGCCGATTCCCTCGGTCTTGTCGCTTGGCATGCCGATGCAGAGCTGAGCGTATTCCGCACAGCTCATGATTTCAAAATAGTTGATGCAGTCCTCATCCGATACCGCGCGATCCATGATGACAGCTGCGGCCGCATCACCGACCGTCATAGAGCCGAACTGCAGATCAGTCGCTCCCACGATCTCACGAGTTGCTGTCTCCGCGATGGGTGTAATAAATTCTCCGCTGATGACCAGACCGTTGCCCACCGTTCCAGCCTTAATCATGCGTTCCAGAAGGTGAACGCCCGTAAACATACCTGCACAGGCATTCGAAACGTCAAAATGCATGGCCTGGGGTGCGCCGAGTTCATATTTTAGAGAGTGGCTCAAAGGCGGTTCAAAGTTAATTTGGCGAACATCCCCACCACCCGTTGTGCGCGTGATCGAGCCTACGATAATCACATCAAGATCCTCAGGCTTATACTGCGAGCGGCTTAACGCATCTTTTGCCGCCGCCAGGCCCATGGTGAAGCTATCATCGTGCGTTTCTGCAGTGCGGAATTCTTTGATGCCTGTGATGGCCTCAAGGTCGAAGGGCGGTGGATTCTGCATTGCAGCGATGCGATTCTTCATGGTGTTAATCTGTTTGGGAAGATAAACGCCAATGCTTTCAAATCTTGATTTCATAGGATCTCCTTGGAGATGATTGACCTAAAATAGCCGATGAAAGTATCAATGTCCTAAGCATGGCCCTGGAGGAGTTCGGAAATATTCCTGCCTATCTTAATTTTTGTCACGATGGCGGCAGTCGCAGCGGAACAAAAAGCAAGGACCAACCCTAAGTATAGAAAGGCGTTAGGTGTGAGGGCAATCCTCAAAAGGACTTTCTGCGAGACCAATGCCGGTGAGTAAAGTATTCCCGCACGGTCCAGGAGGTAGGAGCAGATCAGCATTCCGATGACCCCTACTATCGTTCCCGTTACACCAAGGAAGAATCCTTCCCAGGCAAACATCCAGGTTATGAACGAGTTCTTGTACCCAATCGCACGAAGGGTGCCGATTTCATGAACTCGCTGACTGACATTGCGAGCCATGGTGTTGATCACTGAGAGAACACAAACAAAGGCAATGATCAAGAGCATGAAAGCTTCGAACACTCTCATGATGCCCATGAGGCTCCGATAGACTGTGGCCGACTCATGATCCTTCCAATATGTAATCTTTAAGGGAATTTTTTGGCTCCCCAGATTCTTTTTGAACTCATCTATGAACTCATAGACCTTGCTGGGATCCTTTAAGACGATGCCGAGCGAAGACACATTCTTGGTAGCAGCAAAAGTTTGAGCATCATTGAGAGGCATCATGAGCCACTGATCTTCAAGGTCACGAAAGGTTGCGTCGACAATCCCGACGATCGGCGCATCCCATGAGTTCATTTTGCTCGAAGATGTGAGGGCCGTCATCTGCATCGTGTCGGTAAAGCAAGGCAGTTGCTCATTATAGTCAAGGTAACGGCCATCGGGCAGAGTTTTCGGACTGCGTCCTTCCATGGGGCAACCTAAGAGTTCCGCCAAGCCCTTGCCAACCAGGATTTGAGAGGTGGGACCGGCATTCAGGGGTCTCCCATAAGGTGTGTGCCAAATCCATTTTTCCCCTCGGGTCGCCTCGCCTCGCACAACATCAAAACCATAGCCCATATAGCGAAAAGAGGATTTTGGACCAGCAATCATGCCGTTGATATCAAGAAATCGTACGACGCTTTGAATCTTGTTGTCCATGGACTTGGCGACATCAAGGATATGATCGGAGGTTCGACCATCGATATCAATCTGGTCCTCACCGCTTTGCTCCGCCTCGATGATGACGTGACCTTTCATGCTGCGATAGACGTAGACCTGAACAAAACTGCTCTCGCAATCCGCGATATAGCCATGAACCGCTGCCACAGCCATGAAACCCAGTGATACGCTCATCAAGGTTGCGATGCTGTGACGCCAATTGGAGAGTACAGATTGAAAGGCGAGTTGGACAGCTATGCACATGAATCAGCCCCCCCTATCAAGAAGATCAAGAATCGGTTGGGAGGCATAACGTCTCGAGAGCACCATGTTAGTGCTCACAACCAAAAGGAGCAGGAAGGCAGAAGCCGCAAAATAACTCCAGACGGGAGGCAGGATTTGGAAGGTCGAATCCTGGCTGAATCCAGCAAAATGCATTGGAATTTCGAGCTTTGAGATGACGCGAAACAAGCCCATGGAAAAGATCGATCCCACAATCACAGCGATGATGCCCATCGCCAGGGCCTCAACAGTGAAGATGTAGGATATCTGGGTTGGATTGTAGCCGACAGCGCGCAGCATGCCGATCTCCCGTCTCGCTTCCGCCAATCCAATCGTCAACGTGTTCATGATGGAAAGGAAAACCACGATGGCGACAACCACTCCGACAAAAAGTTCGGTGACGACCAGCACGGCGGCTCCTGCGAAGTAGTTTTGGTTCCAGAGTTCAGCATCCCATGTGTAGGCGTCTATGAAAACACCTTGATTGGCCATGGAGCGCACTATGGATTTGGCATAAGCATGAGCTTGCCTGCGATCCTTGAGAAAGACCCCGAGGTAAGAAATTTTATCAGTTCGAAGGAGATCCTGGAGGAGCGTGAGAGGCATTTGCATTGCACTTTTTTCAGTGATTTCGACACCCGTGGAGAATTCACCCACGAATTCCCCATCTACGGCGTTCAAGCGATTATCAAAGTCTTGGGTTAGCATTTGGACGTTGCGGTCTGAAGCGAGTTTGGCTTTGAGTTCGTTAGAGTCGCATTCCTTGAGGTCAATCACTTCTGTGAAGGCTTTGGCTGGAAGCTTAGCTGACTTGTTTAATCTTTTGGCGAGTCCACCGGAGAGAGTGATGGGGGATTTCTGGGAGCTGCTCCAAAGCTCTTCACCGCGCGTAAGCGAACGAAATTCGGGGATGATCCTTTTGAGCTCCGGATGCCCCGTCACGGCCTTTTGCTTCGTGATATCGAAGCCCGTGACGATGAATGGCTGAGACTTGCAGCCATTCCCGACCAGACCAAACCCGAAGAGATAGGGAGCAGTAAAATCCACCGCTGGATCCTTCTCGAGATATCGGTTTAAGTCATTCCATTCATTTGAAGAAAGCGAATATTTTTTGGGTTCGACAAGACGCCTTCGCAAACCGTCTTTCTTAATGATCGCAACATGTCCGGGCTTCTCAACATACATGGCGATTGCCGCAAGATAGGCGTTCGTCCGTTCTGCGAAACCTATGATGCTCAAGGTCGCGAGGAGTCCTACAGCGATCGCTGCCCCTGCGATCATGTTGCGCCTTGCATGCTGTCTCAAGCTTTCCAAACCAAGGCGAAGTGAATACATACAAGAGCGACCTTTGTGTGGAAGAAAAACTAGCTGTGTAAGGCATAAACAAACTATATTTTCTATTGAGCAGTCAAAGCTGATGAAGTTTGCGATTTCGCCAAATACACTCCGGATTGAAGTCGTATCGGTGAAATACCTACTTATTGAGAAAGAGATATATATAAGGATTAGTTTAGTATGCATGGACTTGGCGAATCAAGTGTTTCGGATAGCATCCTGGTAATTAATAACGTATCCAAAAGCTATCAACTGGGGGAAACGAAAGTTCATGCCCTGCGCGACTTAAGCCTCACCCTGGAGATCGGTGAGTTCACTGCAGTGGTCGGAACTTCGGGATCCGGTAAAAGCACGCTGCTCAATCTCATCGGTGGAATCGATACTCAGGATTCTGGGACGATTATGGTATCAGGTCATTCGTGGGCCGATCTTTCCGACAATAAACGCAGCGAGATGCGCAATAAACTTATCGGTTTTGTCTTCCAGTCATTTAACTTGATGCCCATGCTCAGCGTTTTCAAAAACGTGGAATTGCCCCTGTTGATTCAAAATCTGACAGTCGCAGAACGAAAGTCTCGAGTGGAAAAGCTCCTTGAAGACGTCGGTCTCAAGGACTTCGCCCGGCAGCGTCCCGATAAATTGTCTGGCGGGCAGAGACAGCGTGTCGCGATCGCAAGGGCCCTTGTCTCTCATCCTTTGCTCGTTATCGCCGATGAACCGACAGCCAATCTTGATTCAGAGACAACGCATCAAATTATTGAACTCATGCGTGAACTCAATCGGAAGAATCGCACCACTTTCATTTTTTCAACGCATGACGAAAAGCTCATGACTCATGTCAATCGCATTATTCGCATGAAGGATGGCAAGCTTGTGGAAGCGAGCGCGGTGAACTAAGGCGACTTTGGTGGTGGTGAATTCTAGGAATTCAATTCGATTTCAAGTTAAAAAAAGGCCCCGATCCAAAGATCGAAGGCCATTTTTTTGTCTAATTTACATACAAATCTTCGCTGCGGTATAAGTCGGGCCAGCCTGACAAGACTTGCTTTCACCACAATGCGCGTCTGTTTCACAGTAGCATTCGCCACTCACTTATGACGACTTCGACAATGTCATCACGTTCTATGCCCAATATCTTTCCGCCACTGACAAATCCGAGCCCATGTATGCAAGGGAAAAGCTTTTGTTTGGCGGCAAGGTTCGCCCCGAACTCGGGGGCTACGCCATTGCACCGCTCGATGTGGGGGGAGTCGTCAGGGCAGCAGTCCAGGTCACAACGCAAGGTCTCCGGGAGATCACGGAGTTCTTTCATGTTACCACCGACCCAAAACTCACCTGGGATATGAACGATCCAGCTTATCGCGGGGCATTTTACTTCCCTGATCGATTCGAGCACATCTACTGGTCAGCCGTTGGATACCGTCCCGAACATATTGTGGTGCGAGCGGCCGAGGCTTACAAGAACTACCGCTCTAAATTAACTGTCAAAATCTGTCTATATAGACATTCTGATAGTGCGGGGGCTGAGCAGCTAGCCCCCTAGCCCATTTTCAACCGGCCGAACGACGCAGTTCAGCCAAAGATTGCTTTTCTCGAATCACGATGAGG
>JACMPP010000007.1 GCA_014377445.1 Oligoflexus sp. | reverse complement strand
GATTTTTTATGATTGAGCACAAGTGATAGGAAGCCGGGCGCTATTTGCAGATCGCGGGCGAAGGCCCTCAGGGAATAACTTCGATTTTTCAAACAACGCTTTTGAAGAATCGCGGCAAGATATTTTCGATAGTCCTGCATCTGAAAAATATTGATGCCCATGCAAAAAGCTCCCCATGAATGATGAAGGAGCTTCTTATTCGCTGAGATAGACTCAGGTCAAGAACTAGCTAGGGAATGAGAACGGATAATCTCGAGAACGCTCCCATTCCTTTCTATTTCCAGAAATCATACTTACGGGAAACAGTTTCGATCAAGACATCGTCGTCAATCTGGGCCGTGGCCAGGAGCCTGTAATCATCACGTTCCATGAGATCGCGGGTTGGGTTCTCACCGCGTTCAAGCCGTCCGATGCGATTGCGAGTGCCACCGAGAACGCCCGCTCGAACAAAGATGTGACAGGCATCGAGTTGATCCGCGCGCATGAGAAGCGTCAGGAGCTGACTGCCGCCTTCGATCAGAATCGACTGGAGTTCAAAACCATAACGTTTCTGATGCTCGTTAGAAAGGCTTTGGAAAAGTTCGTCCCAGTTGCCCTCCCTGACCGTGGGAACGAGAACGAGGCGGTCCCTGTAGACTTCCAGGCTTGCAGGCAATGCCATCGTGCCAGCTTCAGTGCACCAATAAACCAGCGGCCCGCCTGAAGATGTTGCTTCAAAAAGGTTATTCAACACTTCCGATGAAGCCGTAGCCAATCGAGCCTTGGGATCGAAGATGATCTTCTGCGGATCGCGAGCTCGGGGCCAAGCAGAATCGCGGGCCGTGAGCCTCGGTTGATCGTGCAGGACCGTGTTTATGCCGACCATAATCGCATCGTACTTCTGCCTCAGCCAATGCGTGTAAGCGCGAGAGCGGGGTCCGGAAATCCACTGCGATTTATCGTGATCATCAGCGAGATGCCCATCGAGAGTCTGGGCCCACTTGCCGATGACGATGGGTTTTTGTTTTTGTTGATAGGCGAGGAAAGGAAAGTGCCAGGCGTTCGCCTCGTTCGTCAACGCACGTGCTATCGCTACAGACGCGTCCCGTAATTTCCTGGTACCGAGGCCGCCGGCTTTTTGGTGGGGATCTTCAGCCGCGATAATAACCCGTCCGATCCCACTCGCGATAAGCGCGTCCGCACAAGGCGCCTGCTTGCCACCCAGTCCCCCGCAAGGCTCCAGAGTTACATAACATTCGGCAGTCTTTACATCGAAGCCTGCAGATTTTGCCGACAGTAGAGCCATCGCTTCTGCGTGGAATGAACCATAAACCTGTGTCGAAGCTTGGCTTAGAACTTTGTCACCATGGACAAGCACAGCACCAACGGAAGGGTTGGGACTCGAAAGCCCCACGGCTTCCATCGCTTCAAGAAGCGCCTTGCTCATCCAGTAACGGTCTCGATCGGCCACGGGGATCTGAGGAGGAAGCGCTGTAGCCGAGATCGCACGTGGAATCCAGCCACCCAGTCCGAAACCACTTTCTAGGATCGCAAGACGGGTATCAGACAACAGGGACCTCTTCACCATAAAATATTTTCTCGAAAAGAATAATTCCTACACGATATCTTATTCTCATTTCATCATCAAAATTGCAGAATAAAGAAGTTAGATGGTACGACCGACCGACCCGGTCTAAATTATTTCAGTAAGAGGAAACAAGATTCTATGATACCGAGGATATCCAGCACGTTTCTGCTCACGGTAGCCCTGCTGTCGTCAACATCATACGTCCACGCTTACGAGCTGCCGGCTCCCGATGCGAATCGCAAGCCTTCTGATAATGTGCAATTACTTCAAAAAATCTCCTCTGGTGTCGCCGAATTGTCGCAGGAAGCCAGCAAAGGTGTCGCGCTCATCTCTATATCTAAGATTATAAAAGGACGTCCCTATTATGAAACGGACCCCTTTGACTTCTTCTATGGCCCCAAGTACCGCCAACCTGATCCAAGTGAACCAGGACAAAAGCAACAGGCGGGCGTAGGTTCCGGCTTCATTCTCGATCTGGACAAGGGCTATATCGTCACCAACAATCACGTTGTGGAAGGGGCTGACGAGATCGATCTCAAGCTTTCCAACGGCGAAACCTACGAAGCGAAAGTGCTTGGCAAAGATCCAAATACCGATATTGCTGTCGTTCAAATCAAAGACGCGAAGTTCAATCGCAAAGGACTGGCTCAACTGTCACTCGGTAGTTCAGACGACGTGCAAGTTGGTGAATTCGTGATCGCTTTGGGTGCTCCCTTCGGTCTGGAATTCAGTCAATCCTTCGGTACCATATCCGCAACGAGTCGCGGCAGCTTGGGCATCACCGCCCTCGGCAACTTCATCCAGACGGATGCAGCCATCAACCCCGGAAACAGTGGGGGTCCCCTGCTCAACATGAATGGTAACGTGATCGGTATGAACTCCGCGATTTTCAGTAAATCCGGATCATCCGCAGGTATCGGCTTTGCCGTGCCTTCAAATCTGGTGAAAGAAGTTGCTTTGCAGCTCATTAACAAAGGCAAAGTGTCTCGTGGTTACCTCGGCGTTGGCCTTGCGCAGGACCTGGATGACGACCTGACTTCAGCCATGAATTTGCCCAAGGGAACCCGTGGTGCATTGGTTGCCAAGGTGGAACGCAATACGCCAGCTGCCAAGGCCGGCATCGAGTCTGGCGATGTGATCACTGAAGTCAATGGTCGCTCCATCCATTCCGGAGCCGAACTTTCCAACAGCGTCGGTCTCATGCAACCTGGTTCAAAGGTGAAGGTTTCCTACTTCCGTGCCGGTGCCAAAAAATCGACTGAGATCAGTCTTGGGACTTACCTAGTTGCTAAGAACGGCCAAGGCGGGGAAGAGGACGAAGACAATTCGGCAAATCCCCCACCCAAGGGCACATTCACGGATTCCGGTCTCAAACTTGAAAGCTTAAGCAAGCAAAAACACAGCAACTTTATTCAACAGTACGGCATCGAAAGCACCCATGGCCTCCTGGTCACCGAGGTCGATCCTAACTCGAAAGCCCGTGCTTCGGGTATTCGCCCTGGCGATGTTTTGCTCAAGATGAACAATGTTGATCTAAAGTCTGTCAAAGATTTTAATTCAGTCTACGGCCGCTCGGATAAAGTCCTTCTCCAACTTGAGCGTCGCGGCAGCCTTCTTTTCGCCTCACTCAGAAAATAAAAAAAAAGCGAATCGCCTCTTCACCGGGAGAGGCGATTCCATATTTCTACTCTACATGACCGCAATTTCACTGCCAAAACCTCGCTTTTCGCCTCATAAACTAACTGGAACTCGCGACTCGCGATTAAATTCTCGGCACCGCCGGTTTCCAAGGCTTTTCCCTATCCGTACCTTAGAATTTCTAAGCTTGAAGCCCACAACAAAAGTCCCTATATAGACTCTCCCGTCCCTCTTACGGACGAATCGAATGGGCGAATCGAATGGGCGAAGATGAGACGTAAATTCTTACAACTTATAGTTTTGACCTTTGTTTTGAGCGACTGCGGTTTTAAACCCAAGTCGGCTTCAGAGACAAAGGCGGATGCTGTGGCCCGTCGCATCCTTGGACCCGCACAATCTCTCTCGTCTTCTGATATCTCAGTCGACCAAAAGTTAACGATCGATTCATTAAAGGCAACCCGCACCCTCGCCTGGCAGACCTTCGCCCGCGTCGTGGAAGCTGCGGATCTTAGTATAACGAAGCCTGATGCCACCGCAATCTCAGTCCGAATCCCCAAGGTTTTTACCTGGTATTCCACCGAAGACGTCAATCGTCTCCTCAGCTTTAGTCTCGGTCAGATTCCCGCGGTCGATCTCAACGCCGGTCTGCGATTGAGTCCTGACCAATGGACGAAAAGCCAGGCGATGCTGGATGCCGAACTCGATACACTTCCCCTCCCCCTGCAAAAAAAATGGGTGCGTTTTTTTGAGGGTATGGACAAACCCCAGCAGGCGGACCTCATCGGCCTCACGGGAATGAATCGCGTTTTGTTCAGCCCCGAACTTATCGGATCTGTTGCAAGACAATTCGCTGATTTGCAAAACTGCTTTCCGGCGGATATCAAACCAACGTCTGAGACTCCCTACAAGCCCTGTTGGTCAGAAGCTTTGCCGAAAACATCCGTCCTGATTAAAACCACCTGGCTGAATACCGAGTCGGGCTTTCGCTCGATCGCAACCGATGCGGCTTCGCTCGAAAAACTCATGAAGAATCCTGACGCAAGTTGGGCTGATGCCGCGCTTACGCAAGCGGCTCCTTCCCCCGAGAAGATATTGACCGCGACCAATGCGGGCCGAAGTTTTGTACTCGGCGGTATGCATATCATGAGCAAAGAACTCGACGACTGGCTTTGGATCACGGCCTGGTGGTCGGCTGATCCTGATCATGATTTTGGCGAGGATCGCCCCGACTTTGTGCAAAAGCTCGGCGCTCCCTGGAACCAATATAAAATCTGCGCCGTGTCCTCTTACACCCAGAATCGAGCCGAACTCGATGCGATGGAAAAGGATCATCCGACCCTCGCCGCCGCTTATCGCGCCGTTCTCGATGAAACAGGCGCATCCTGGTGCAGCAATCCCTATATTGAAAAGGGCGCGCACAACCACAAAACCAATTGCATCGGTTGCCATCAGTTTGCCGGCACCGATGTTCTGCAGGCGGATGTCATAAGCGGATCTGATTCCGTTGCGCTTCGCTTTCCAAATCTCGGACGCCTCAAGCAACGCTCTGACTTCCCAACTGACTACATTTGGGCGGCTTCTCAAGGGCAAACCAGCTGGCTCGACACTCTCAATTCTTTACGTTTTCGGACTGATTCTCCCTAAAGAGACTTCATGTGTTAAGGATAATTTATGAAAATGGGTATGAAAAAAATTTTCCTCACGCTGGCATCCAGCATCCTTCTTTTAGGTTGCACGGATCAGAACGCTCGATCGTCATTGAAAGCGGATCCGGTTCCCGTATCCTCCTTCACTGTTACGACGGCTGCCAATCCCCAACGCGCTGCTGAAATCCTTGGCCTCGTTGCCAATCCTGCTCTACCGACTGGCAATTGCGCGAAGTGTCATGGCGAGTTCAAGACCTATGATGGTCTCAACAAGCTCTACAACCAAACCTGGTATGCTTATAAGTGTCTAGCCAGTGACAACGCGACTGATAAAGACAAGCTCGATTCTCTCTCCTGTCTTGCTCAGTTGAACAAAGAACTCACAGCCGACGAAAAAGCCGCTGCGAATGAAGGCAACATCGATGCCATCACCAAAGGCATCAACGGACTGGAACCGGCAAACCTCGGCTTTTTTACAGCCGCCACATCCCTTCCTGCTTTCCAAAAATTGTTCAGCGGCAACGAAGACAATTTCGTAACACTTACGAAGGCGCCTTGGTTCAAAGCTGTTTCAATGCCTAAGAGCGGCAAGGTTCTTTCGGAAACAGACTTCCAAACGGCATTGACCTGGCTGATGCGTGAAACACCAGGCAAAGACAAGTTCCTTCTCCACGATGGCCCCCAGGTCTGTACCTCTGCGAGCGAAACTTTCATCGGTGCCGGCATCAAAGCCCACGTGAAACGTATGAGCGAAGACGGTGAAGGCTGGATGGCGAAGAACCAAAGCAACGGCTTGAAAATGTTCGGTTGCGAAGGCAATAGCTGTTTCCAAACGAAACTGGCTGGCGCTGATGTATTCCCCCTCGTTCCGAACATCCTGTCGGGCGCTGGCGAAGTTCGTCGCCTCCACACACTCGATGCCAAGTCCACTTACTGGACACGCAGTTCAGCCGATGGCCGCTATGTTTCCTGGGGCGCGAAGCCACGCAGCGTTATCGTCGACCTGATGCCAAAACTCCAAGGCAAAGACGTTCGTAAAATCACGGTTGAAGCGGACTACGATCCGGCGTTCACACCCGACAACCTTTCCTTCATGTACCAAGGCGCGGCCCACGGCTCACGCCTTTGTAACCAAAGCATGCTGGCGAACGCGTCGCTTGCCAACATCGACTTCAACTCGGAAGACTGTGCAACGACAGCTCTCAAAATCGGCCTTTACCAAGGCCTCGGTAGCAGCCTCGATTCGGGCGACATCATGACGATCAACGGTGGCTTCAAATCGGACGAGGGTCACACTCTCGTTCAGGACAACACACCGATCTTCGGCGAGAACTCCACTTTTGACCTGAGCCGTATCCGTCAGTCGGAAACCAGTGTCTTCGAGAAAGTAAGCGTCAAACACGTTGAAACACCTTTCATCGCCAACTGGATGCTTTCGCCAAGCCAGAAGATCGCAATCGGGACTGTCTCGGCTGCAACAGCGGCTAAGAAAGCTACGCACGGCGGCTACCGTCTTGTTCTTACAGATTCGGCCGCGATTGCCGGCGGAGCGCTTCCAGCGTCTCTGACTGACAGCGAGACGGCCAGCCTCTGTGTTGGCAAGGGCGAGAAACCTCAGGTTTCTTTCGACGAACGTTACCTGGTCTATTACGCTTACGAGCAACACGCGGAAACTGTAAAAGCTGCGCAATCGTCGGCGAACCTCTTCGTCATCGACTTGCTTGGCGACGGGAAACCTGTTCAGTTAACGAATGTAGCGAAGGGGCAATTCACCCAGTTCCCCCACTTCCGTTCGGACGGCTGGCTCTACTTCGACCTCTACAATAGCAGCACGGGCTTGCGCGAAATCGTAGCCACTGACGCAATTCTGAAACTTCAAAAATAACTCTTCATCCCATGTTTTGATAGTCCCACCGAACGTTTAGTTCGGTAGGATTTTTTTATTGTGATTTCGATTTAGGCGTCTAAAGCCTGGCGAATGCCACGGGCAAAGGCTTCGAGTTCGTGGGCGGCATCGTTTGCGGATTTGGCATTCTCAATCAGTTTTACAATCGCACTGCCGATAATCACGCCATCGGCTTTGGCCGATATCTCAGCGGCCTGCGCCGCATTCGAGACGCCGAAGCCAACCATAACGGGCTTTTTCACCGTCTTTCTTACCAGATCCATTTCACTGTCGAGACTTTGGGATATGCTCGTTTGCGCCCCAGTAACGCCCGTGCGTGACACGTAGTAGACAAATCCGGAGGAACATTGATCGACGAGGGTCAGCCGTTCCACGTTGCTGGTCGGCGAGGCGAGGAATATTGTGTCGAGTCCTTGGGCCTTAAGAAGGCGTCGATATTCAAGACTTTCCTCAGGGGGAAGATCAACGACGAGCACCCCATCGACACTCGCAGCTTTCGCCTTCTCGGCAAAGCGCTCAAAACCCATCGCATAGATCGGATTCATGTAGCTGAAGACCACGAGAGGTGTCGTGGGGCAAAGCGCCCGAATTTTGGGGACAGCCTCGAGGATCTTTGCCAGGCTCACGCCTCTGAGCAAAGCGCGTTCCGCGGCGCGTTGATTGACAGGTCCATCCGCCAGGGGATCGGAGAAAGGGATCCCAAGTTCAATAATATCGGCTCCCCCTTTGACCAGCGCATGAACCAAAGCCGGCGTGGCTTCGAGATCAGGATCGCCTGCTGTGAGGTAGGCTACAAAAGATTTCTGCCCTTTGGCGTTTCTGGCCTCAATCGTATTTTTAAGTCGGCTCATGCGAATCTTCCTTCCAAATCTTTGTCGCCGCGTCCGGAAAGGTTCAAGAGCATAACCTTCTCTTTCCCCATAGTCGGGGCTTTTTTCATGGCATAGGCGATGGCGTGGGCGCTTTCGAGAGCGGGGATTATACCTTCCAATCGGGCGAGAAGGCGAAAAGCTGCTTCCGCCTCGTCGTCGGTCGCGTAAGTGTAAGTTACACGCCCACTCTCGTGAAGATAGGAATGTTCGGGGCCCACAGCGGGATAGTCGAGTCCTGCAGAGATCGAATGAGTTTCTGCGACCTGACCATTTTCATCCTGGAGCAGGTAGGTGAGAGCGCCGTGGAGGACTCCGAGGGCGCCCCCCGAGAAACGGGCGGCATGTTTGCCGCCTTCGATACCATAACCTCCAGCTTCGACACCCGTCATCGTCACATTTTTATCAGCAAGAAAGGGGTAAAAGAGACCGATCGCATTGCTACCGCCGCCGACACAGGCGACCAGTTCATCCGGCAGACGTCCGATGGCGGCTTGAATTTGCTTACGGGCCTCTTCACCGATCACGCGGTGAAAATCCCGAACCATCTGCGGATAAGGATGGGGACCAAGAGCCGAACCCAAACTGTAAAATGTGTTATCGACGTTTCCAACCCAATCCCGCATCGCTTCGTTGACAGCGTCTTTCAGCGTTTTCGACCCGCTTTCCACCGCCTGAACCTCAGCGCCCAACAGCTTCATCCTCCGGACATTCAGCGATTGGCGAGCCATGTCCACGCTCCCCATGTAGACGACACATTGCAAACCGAAAAGAGCGGCAGCCGTAGCGGTCGCGACTCCGTGCTGTCCGGCTCCCGTTTCGGCAATGATCCTCGTCTTGCCCATTTTCTTTGCGAGCAGAACCTGCCCGATCGCGTTATTGATCTTGTGGGCTCCGGTGTGCGTGAGATCCTCGCGTTTGAGGTAGATCTGCGCGCCGCCGAGATGCTCTGTCAGTCGTTTGGCAAAACTGAGCGGAGTGGGGCGACCCACATAGTCGAAAAGATAGCCACGGAGCTCGTCCTGAAAGGTCTGGTCTTTCGAGTAGAACGCATAGGCCTTTTCCAGTTCCTTCACAGGACCATAGAGGGTTTCAGGCACAAAGCGTCCACCGAATCGTCCATAATATCCGCTGCTGTCTGGCATCTGTTCCATAATGTTATCCTCGATCTATGAGAGCAAAAAGTTGCTCAAGTTTCTGGGCATCCTTGATGCCGGGACTGGATTCGACACCCGAAGAAAGATCAAGCGCCATGGGTTGAAAACGCTGCCAGGCGGCAAGGGCATTTTCGGCATTCAAACCGCCAGAGACTAAGAGTGGTTTGTGGCGCGGAGCTTTATCCAGAAGATCCCAATCCACCAGATGGCCCGTGCCACCGTACTGCCCTGCAACCGCAGCATCGTAGAGAAAAGCTTCGACGTGAGGGACAAAGGCCTGAGCCTGCGAAAATTGATCTTCGGACTTAAGGCGGAAAGCTTTCCACAGTGTCAGACCCTGGAGGGCTTCGCAGACCTCACTCAACTCATCGCCGTGCAACTGAACCGTATCAAGCCCCGCTAGGGTCGCCACTTCTTTGATGCGTTGGCTCGTCTCATTCACAAAGACTCCGACGAGCCTGTGAGGTCGCGCCCGTGGCAAAGCATCCACGATCGCGCGGATCGCAATCGGATCGATATAACGAGGGCTCTTTTCATAGCAGATAAAACCGAGAGCCCAGGCGCCCAGATCAATCGCTAATCGGGCATCCTCAATCCGCGTAATCCCGCAGATCTTGATCTTCATCTTGCCATTAGACATGACCTATGAGCTCCTTCAATGCCTTGCCCGGCTCGCCTCCTGACATGAGTTGGGTGCCAACTAAAAACGCGCGATAGCCTAGGGCTTTGAGTTCCTGGAGGTCCGCGTGGCTCTTGAGACCACTTTCGGCAACCGCAATAACGTCGCTTGGGATATGTTCGATGAGGTCACGCGAGGTATCGAGCGAGATACTCATATCCTTGAGATTGCGATTGTTCACGCCGATGATACGGGCGCCGATGCGTTTGGCGATCTCCAGCTCTTCGCGATCGTGGACTTCCATCAGCACAGAGATTCCAATCTGCATCGCTGCATCAAAGAGAATCTGGGTTTCTTTTTCGCCCAGCATCGCGACGATGAGCAAAATCGAGTCGGCTCCGATCAGAGCCGCTTCGTAGATTTGATAGACATCGACAACAAAGTCCTTTTGAAGGAGATAAGCGCCCTTGAATGCGTGGCGTATATCTTTCAAATATTCGATTTTACCTTTGAAAAAAAGGGGTTCAGTAAGCACGGAGAGGGCCGCCGCCCCTGCCCTTATATATTCCTGAGCCACTAGAAGGTGATCGATGTCAGCCGCGATATCACCCTGACTTGGACTCGCCTTCTTTACTTCGGCGATCACGTTCCACTCGTGCTGAAAAGCCTTGGCAAAATCTTTGGGTTTCAGTTTGAGACTGCGCCACTCGTCTTGAAGCATTGCGAGGCTCCGCACCGCCTTGGCTTCGATGACCCGCTTTCGGGCTGTTTCACCGATCTTGTGCAGAATGTTTTCTGCAGGGACAACTGGACTCATGACTTAACCTCTTTCAGACTTTGAGCTTGGAGTTCTTTGACTTTGCCTAGAGCCTTGCCGCTGTCGATGATGGATTCGGCGAGGCGGGCGCCTTCCAACCAGGTCTTGGCGCGGCCCGCGATCACGAGCGCGGCTGCGGCGTTGATCACAACGACATCGCGGGTCGGACCTTTTTTGCCCTCGAAAATATCGAGGATGATACGGGCATTCGTCTCGCTGCTACCGCCTTTGATGCTTGCCAGTGGAGCGCGCGGCAGACCGAAATCCTCGGGAGCGAGCTTGAAATATTTCACTCGACCCTGATGGACGCGCGCAACTTGAGTCAACGCGGCGATACTGATTTCGTCGAGTCCGTCTTCGCCCCAGACCACGAGGCCTTCCTCTGTACCGAGGTCGAGCATCGATTCGGCGATGAGTTGCACCAGACGCTGCTCGAAGACCCCTACCACCTGTTTCTTGACCGGAGCAGGGTTGGCAAGTGGGCCGAGAAGATTAAATATCGTCCTGACACCAAGAGCCTTCCGAATCGGCGCTATGTTGCGCATAGCCGGATGAAACATGGGGGCAAAGAGAAAGGCAAATCCAAAGTCCTCGACATTTTGCACGAGCTGCTCGGGACTGCCGTCGATGGCGATCTTAAGCTCTTCCAAAACGTCGGCGCTGCCGCTGAGGCTTGAGACGGCGCGATTGCCGTGCTTGACCACGCCGAGCCCGGATGCCGCCAGAAGAAGAGCATTGGCCGTCGATACATTGAAGGTATCGGCTCCGTCGCCACCAGTGCCGCAGACATCGATCAAATCGGTTCTTTTTACCGGGAAGAGTAAGGCGCGTGAGCGCATGGCTTCGACACAGCCAACGAGTTCGTGACGTGTCTCACCTCGGGCCGCAATCGCGCCCAAAAAGCCCGCAAGCTCTTCGGGTGAAGCTTGACCCTCCATGATGCTTTCCATCGCCGAGCGGGCTTCCTCGCGACTCAAGGGAAGGCCTTGGAAGAGTCTTTTAAGATAAGCTTTCATTTGCTGTCCCCCAACGCCTGCTTGAGGAAGTTCTCGAGCATTTTGTGGCCGTGTTCGGTTTTGTAGGACTCCGGGTGAAACTGTACGCCTTCGACCAGAAACTTTTTGTGACGAAGACCCATGATCACTCCGTCGTCGGTGGTGGCGGTGATCTTGAGTGAGGACGGAAGACTTTCCTCTTCAACATGCAGCGAATGATAGCGCGTGACTTCGATCGGATTGGGCAGGCCTTTGAAGACACCCTTCCCATCGTGTTTGATCATCGAGGTTTTGCCATGCATCATGCGTGGGGCTCGTTTAACTTTGCCGCCGAACACCTGGCCGATTGCCTGATGGCCGAGACAGATGCCGAGCAAGGGAATTCTCCCGGCAAAGGTCTTGATCGTTTCCAATGTGATGCCGGCTTCGTCCGGATTGCCGGGACCGGGCGAGATGACGATGGCATCCGGTTTCATCTTTTCGATCTGAGTCAGGGTGATTTTGTCGTTGCGCACGACCTTGACTTTCTGCCCCAGCTCACCGAGATATTGTTCGACGTTATAGGTAAAAGAATCATAGTTATCGATGAGAAGGATCATCGTCCGACCTCCGCGGCAGCAGCCACCGCCGTGCGAACAGCTTTGGCCTTATGCAGGACTTCAGCGTATTCCTTTTCAGCCTGCGAATCAGCCACGATACCCGCACCGGCCTGCGCATATCCCACGCCGTCGCGAACGTAGAGACTCCGAATCGTGATGCAGGTGTTGAGATCGCCCCCAAAGTCCTGACAGATAATAGCCCCACCATAGGGGCCCCTCTGCGTGCCTTCGATGCTGTTGATGATCTGAATCGCTTTGATCTTGGGCGCACCGCTGAGTGTTCCCGCCGGAAAACACGCGCCGAGCGCATCCCATGCACTCAGATTTTTACGCAGGGTCCCACTCACTCGACTCACCAGATGCATGACGTGGGAGTAGTGCTCGATCTGCATGAAGGATTTGACTTTGACTGTACCCGGCTGACTAACGCGTCCAATATCGTTGCGGCCCAGATCGACCAGCATCAGGTGTTCCGCCCGTTCCTTGACGCTCGCCAGAAGATCCCTTGCATACTTGAGATCCTGATCTTCATCCTTGCCCCGCGGTCTCGTACCCGCGATGGGACAGGTTTCCACCTGCCGACCCTGGGTCCGGATCAGCATCTCAGGCGACGAACCAAGCAGGGTCTCATTGCCGAACTGGAGGAAGTAGAGGTAAGGCGAAGGATTGATCATGCGCAAAAGGCGATAGATGAGAAAGCTGTCGCTCGTCACAGGAAAGCTGAAGCGATCGGAAAGCACACACTGAAATATATCGCCGGCACGAATGTGCTCCTTGATCTTCTGCACACCCTTGATAAAGCGATCCTTACCCATCGCCGATTCCGCTTCAACCGGAGCGATCGTCTTGAGCGTGGCAAAGGAGATATCAAGAAGTTCATCAGCCCCTGCCGCTCTCAACAGTCGGGCCTTGATACCGAGGAGGATCTCGCTGGCTTTCTGGTACTGGGTCTCGAGCTTGTCGATCGACCGGGGTATCAGATGGACCAGATGCAATCGATGACGCAGACGATCGAAGACGAGAATGGTTTTAAAGAACATAAAGTTGAGATCCTGGGTCCCATAGCCTTTCTCGGCCAAGGGAATATCTTCGAGAAAGCGGACACAGTCGTAAGCAAAATAGCCAAGCGCTCCCCCCATGAATGGGGGGAGATCATTGATTTTCGGGCTGGAAAAACGCTTGAGGTATTCACCGACCTTCTGAAAGCTGGTGGTCTGTTCTTCCTTAAGACCTGTTTCAAAGTCCTCGAAAGTAAGCTTGCCCGCCTTGCTGACGAGCGAAGCGAAAGGATCGATTCCCAAAAAGGAATAACGACCCACCTGCTCCCCGCCTTCGGCACTTTCAAGCAGAAACATCTTTTGCGCGCCCGTCGCCCGGAGTCTGAGAAAGGCGTTCACGGGGGTAATGGCGTCGGCCGGAAGCTCGAGGCTGACGGGAACAAAGGTCGCGCCTTCGCTGCTTTCCGCGATGGTTTTTAAAGCATCCAAGCTTGGGAAGAAATGCACAAAATACTCCTCATCGAGCCTATGTTCTTCGCTCGATTGTAGCAGATACAAATCCCTATTCCTGAGGATTTGACGTGTCCGACTAAACCTTACGCAAACTTACGAAGAATTTGTTAATCAAATCGATATTCTAGGACACAGGGCTTAAAGCGTTTTTTCGCACGCGCAAACAAGTGTTCGAATAGAAAATGAATTTTTAATATGTACGGGAGAAAAAAAGATGACGTTTACCAACGCCAGGAGCGGGCGATAAAAGCCGAGGAGGACGAACGGAAAGATAGAGGAAGACCCAGGAATAAAGGCGAAAAAGACCTGCCTGCTTCGGTTGAAAAATCTATTTTTGAAACTCGGTTTGAGTCCACAGCACGATCTCCTTGTTAAGATCCGCTTCTTAAATTGAAGGAGACTCTATCGATTGTCAATCTGAAAGCGTCCTGATCGAAGGCCCTCCCTGCGTATTTTCCTTACTTTTCAAAATCCCATGCGGAAAGCCCCGTTTTAATCGGTCAAATAAGCCCCTAATATTTTAGAAAAACAGCAGGTTTCCCGAATGTTTTCAATAGTTCTGCCAATGCCAAAGGGTCCGGAACTGTAGAGTCGCGAGGGTACTTTATACAAATCCACTTCGGGATAATTGTTCTCAGTCTTTTGACCGCCTCTCGTCGCCAAATTTAAATTCCTATAAATCAAAGCGGCCGATTCTATACTAAGGCCGCAAGGTCTCAGCAGCCGAGATCCCAGCCAGGTAACCTCCGGTCCAGGCATTTTGAAAGTTAAAACCGCCCGTAATGCCATCCACGTCGATCACTTCGCCCGCCATATAAAGACCGGGAATCAACTTGCTTTGGAAGCTACGGAAGTCGATCTCCGATCGAGCAATACCGCCAGCCGTCACAAATTCTTCTTTAAAGACGCCCTTACCGATAATCTGGAAGGGAAAGCAAGTCACCAGCTCGGAGAGTTTCATGAGCTCTTTCTTGGTCGCATCGGCCCAGAGCTTGTTCGGACTGAATCCGCAAAATTCAAGGATCGCCTCCCAGAATCGCCTTGGGCCCTGCAAAGGATTCACGCTGCTGATCTTCTTCTTCGCATCCTGATCTTTGCAACGCATGAGGATCTCGTAGAGATCATCGCTCTTCAAGCGCCCTTCGAAATTGACGAAGAGTTCGGCCTGGTAATTACATTCGGCAAGCTGCCTGGCTCCAAAGGCGGAAAGCCTGAGCACGGCCGGACCACTCAAGCCCCAATGAGTGATGAGCAGCGGACCTTCCTGAACAAAGCTTGCCGTCGTCGATCGCAGTTCGGCACTGGCCATGGGAAAGCTCACGCCGGGCAAACCCTTGAGCAGAGGATGATCGATTTCAAAGGTAAAAAGCGAAGGATTCGCTTCGATAAGTTTGTGGCCCAGTTTCTTGACCACGTTCCAACCGAAGCTTGCACTGCCAGTCGCGAGCATCAAGGTTTTCGCTGCAACCTGTTCGCCCCCTTTAAGGGTGACGATGAATTCATCATCGATTTTTTCGATCGTCTCAACCAGCGCTTTCAAACGCAGCTCGATCCCGTTCTTTTGCACGGCGCCCTGCAGACAATCAACGACGGTCTGCGAACTATCAGTCGTGGGAAACATGCGGCCATCCGCTTCGACCTTAAGTTCCACGCCATGCGCTTTGAACCAGTCGATCGTCTGCTGCGGGCCAAATTTGTGAAAAGGCCCCAGAAGTTCCTTCGAGCCACGGGGATAGTGGCGAATCAACTGCCTTGGGTCAAAGCAATAATGCGTGACGTTGCAGCGCCCGCCCCCCGAAATCTTGACCTTACTCAACACCCGTGGCGTCGCTTCATAAATCGCGACGGAGAGACCCGGGCGATGTTCCGCACAATTTAGAGCGGCAAAGAATCCGGCAGCTCCCCCACCCACAACTAAAAAATCATATTTTTTCATAGGTCCATAACCGTTGCATGTGGTCGTCGCCACTTGCGAGAAGTTGTTCAATATAGGCTTTAGAAAGTTTACTGACATCGTCGCTGGCAAACCACCAGATTTCCCGCGGTCGCTTGATCGGAGGAAGAGCCGTAAACGCTTTCAATAAAGGTTCAAGAGCAGGCTTCCTGCGACTTCGAATGATCAGCCAGGGCTTATGACCCAGAACTTCATCATTCCTCGCTAGAATCTGGAGATCCGTCTGAGGATGAATACTTTCAATCAGACTGAGTATTTCCCCGGGCGCAAGATTCTCACCTCCAACCTGAAAGACCTGGTCCCGTCGCCCATCGAGGAGGAGCGTACGATCGATCAACTGACCCCGATCCGAGAGGAGATAGGGTCCGGATACAGGATGCCAGATCTGCTTTTGCCAATAACCTTGCATGAGGGCTGGACCATCGATCCTAAGGTCGTGTTCGCCATTGCTCACGAGCTGCCAGATATCCAGCACTTCGCCGACATTCTCTTGGCGATCCGGCAGCTCGCCCGCTTTGAAGGCAGAAATCTGCGAGGCGGTTTCGCTCGATCCATAAGTAATCGATACGGGCAGCACGAGGCTTCGGAATTCTTCCAGCAGACTGCTTTGAGTGGCGGCGCCGCCGAGGAGTATAGCCTTCGCCCGACGAAGGACTTTGGCCGCCTCCGGCCGTTCCAAAAGCCGAAAGAGCTGTGTCGGGACAAGACTGAGATAATCGCAGGGGCGACGCAGGGCTGCGTCGTCCACAGCCTTTGGTTCCCCTCCGTAATAACAGAGACCTCGACCAAGCCAGACGCGAAGCAGGATTTGCAATCCACCGATATGCGAGGGATCCAGACTCAGGAGCCAACTGTCCCCTGCCTGCCAGTTATAAAAGCGAAGGGTCGCTCTTGCCGATACGGAAAGACCTTCGAGACTATGCGCGATTGCTTTGGGAACGCCTGTGCTACCCGACGTCATGATGAATACATCGCTCGGATTATCGCGAGCGGAAGCAGCCCGCGAAGAATGACTGACAATGAGTGGGATTTCGCTCGAATCCCTATCATTCCCACTCCGTTTCCACTCGCCTGCACTTCGTTCAAGCTTTAGGGCCCAAGGCAATTGCTCGAGCGCCAGATCGATATTGGCCTGCGTTGCCTTCTCTGCAAAGGGCAGGACACTGAGACCCGCCGACCAGGCCGCTAACATGAGGATCCAACTTTCGAGAGGGGAAAATCCGCAAAGGGCGCAGATCGAACCTTTCTCAGCGGAAGTAAAAGCCGACTGGGCCAAGGCCATTTTTTTAATGGACGCGTAGGAATAAGACGAGCTCTCGTCTTCCCAGAAGATGGCGGATCCAGTTGCCGTTTCGTAATCAAGTAAATTTAATTTTCCCAAATCAGCTCTCCCCTGTGGCCGCAATCCGCGACCGGAGCCACGGGCCAGGCCGAGCGGTAAACCTTGGGGTCCCAGCCGCCGTCCAAAGCAGAATCGGCCATATAGAAAGCCGTTCCGAGGCCACAGGCCTGAGGATTCTTCACAATATTCCGATAAGCCCAGACGTAGGTCTGAAGGGTCTCGAGACTTTCAAAGCTGTTACTGAGAATCTTGACTTGAGGTCCCGCATCCGCAAAACGCTCCAAAGTCTTGTGAAAGCCCAAACGATTGGGTTTGATAACCCAGGCTTTGGCCAGAGCATCAAGTTCAGTGTCAAGCCCCAGGCTTTCATCCAGAGCGAGGGGGAAACTTCGGGCAAAGGCCTTCAGACGTTCGAGATTATCAAAAGGCTCTTCGACGTAGGCAATCGGAAGCCCTTCAAGTAAGGCTCTGACTTCTACTTCGCTGCTCGTCTCCAACGCCTGATTGCAATCCACCCGCAGTTCCCGATCGCGCCTTGTGGCTAACAGGGCTTCAAGAAAGAGCCTGGATGTTCTGAGCCCTTCCGAGCCTACTTTGACTTTGCAAACGCGAGCCTGGTCGAGGGATTGTAGAGTGCAGTCAAAGTCATGCAGTTCGGGAACAGTGAGGAGGGCGGAGTTTTCAAAATCACCAGTAAAGACCTTGCTCGAAGGAACCGGCAGCTCCATCTGCCAATCCAGAATTTCAACCGCAGTCTTCAAACTGACGGGAAGTTCTTGCGACATGAATGCCGAAAGAGTGAAAAACTCTATCGCGGCGGCTAAACATTCGGCAAGGCTTTCGTTGTGAAACCCTGGGAGCGGAGAACACTCCGCCCAAGCCTTGCGGCCATCCCAATTGTCCTGTTCGATTCTGAGGACTTCGCGCGTGAGTAGCGTTTGACGCTTCACAGGGATAGGCTTTAGCAAAGGAAGTTTAACGGCATAGATTCGGGTGTTTCGCCGCTTCATAGGCTGCCTAAACTAACGCAAAGCATAAAGTAGAGCGAATAAAAAAGGTTATACTGAGCGGTGTGTTTCAAGGCCAGATTGATTTCGAGCCCCTTCGCGTTGAGAAAGGGAATGATGCGACGGGACAGGTACATATATCCAGCAACGCAACCGATCAAACCCAAGCCGACAACTTCATGATTCGCACAGTAGAGAAGAAGCTGCACAAAACTCAGACTCACCAACGCCACGGGAAGGCGCCTTGCAAACTCGTGCCCGAGTATCGTGGCAAGAGTATGTTTGCCAGCTTTGGAATCGTTCTGTCGATCGCGAAAATTATTAATAGCCATGATTGCGGCCGAGATAAAACCACAGCCCGCGCCCCAAAAAGCGATACTCCAGTTGATGACAGCGGTTTGAAGATAAGCACTGCCCATGACCGCAACAGGACCAAAAAAGATAAACGCGACGATTTCACCCAGAGCATAATACGAGAGTGGAAAAGGTCCGGCCGTATAAGCAAAAGCCGCAAGAGCACAAAGTGCGGCGACAGCAATGACAAGCCAGTCCTTGGTCCAGTAGAACATACCGACGACGATGAGACCGGCCAGCGCAAAACACAGAGAATAGGCCAGACGCACAAAATGTTTGGAGAGAATTCCGCTTTGCACAACCCGCTGCGGCCCGAGCCGAGCCGAGGTGTCGACACCCTTCTCGGCGTCCTTTGCATCATTCACAAGATTCGCGGCCGACTGCAGCAGTAGCACGAGGAGGCAGGCAAAGAGTGAAACCACGATGTGTGTGAATCGCAGGGAACGAGCCCCGTAAAGAACGGGCTTGAGCCCGAAGGTAAGACCGAGCAACACAGGCGCAAGACCTGTGAGCAGAGTGGCCGGACGGATCGCCATCGCCACGGCTTTGGGCAGCGAAACGGTTCTATTCATAATTGATCTCCTGAGAGGATAATGCTCGGGAATAGTTCAGATCAGCTTCAGCTTCCTGACTGCATTCGATTATACACGATTCAGCGCGGGATAAGGCGCTGGCGTAGGCTTCGCCAAAAGTGCTTTGACTTTCGCAAAGCTGGTAGGGAAGTCCAGCCATCTCCGCCACGCCCGCAAATTGGAAGGCATGAGGCGTTGAAATAAGCGGATCCTTCACCCAGGGGTACTTTTGAACGGGAAGCGTTTCAAAGATGCGCCCCCCAACATTGTTGACGATGACCACGATGACCCGCGCCTTGCTTTGAGCCAGACTGATGATTGAATTCAGATCGTGCAGCATCGCAATATCGCCAACGACCAGAGTCCATAATTTCCCTGTTGCCAGGGAGAGACCAATCGTCGTGGCCAGGAGCCCTTCGATTCCGCTCACGCCCCGATTGGCCACCACATCCAAAGCTTGACCATCGCTCTCGAAACACCAGCTATCGAAGGCACGAATCGCCGTTGAGTTGCCCAGAAAGAGATGTTCCTTGCATTGCGAACGGGTCGTCTCGGCCACGTCCCGAAAGTTGAAGGACGGCGACAACACACTGCGAAGCGCTTTCTGTAAACGCGCGATCGGTGCTTTCCATTGGTCTCGACGCGGCAGCGTGGGAAGACCCCGTAGGATCTGCTCGAAGTCCGGACGGAACTGCCTTCGTTGCGGCTGATGGTAGGGATCCTGAATATGCTCTTCGTCGCTCAGCACCCAGTAGAGGGGATGATTCCAGCGCGCGAGGCTGTCATCGAAGTAACGTGTCACCAGACGCTTGCCCAGATGGAGCACGAAGTCTGGATAATAACTGTCAATCCAGGCGCGGCTCTGGGGTAGGTTGAGATCAGGGATTTCCATATCCGATTCGTACTTAAGCCCGGATCCGATATCGGCGAAAACGGGCCAGCCGAGACGTTCCCTCACTTCGCGCACAAAGGCTTTGTCCTCGTCGCTCTGCAAACGTCCGATAAGCAGGAGACCATGCGAGACGGCCTGGACTTCCGCCACAAATTCTGTGACGAGAGGACTGTTCCACTTCGATACGAGTCGACTGCCTTCTCCAAAGCGCATACGAAGAATTGCTTCTTCCGCTTCGGCAAGCTGAAGGGTGCTGGGCCTTTGTTCATGCAGGACCGGATCGAGAGGAGCGGTAAAAGGAAGATTCAGGTGGACCGGTCCCGGACGATCGGAGACGCTCGTTTCCAGCAGCATCTTCGTGTAGGACATCCACGCTTTACTGTTCATCGCCGCCGAAGGGGCAGGAAAATCCAAACTTCTTTTTACGAATTTTCCGAAGAGATCGCGCTGATCGATAACCTGTTGCGCGGAGGCAAAAACCAAGTCGAAAGGTCGATCCGCTGTAATGATAAAGAGAGGAATATGATCCGTTTTTGCTTCGATGATCGCGGGCAGATAATTGGCTCCGGCGGTACCGGATGTACAGATAAGAACCGCCGGCTTCTTTCTGGCCTTGGCCCAACCCAGAGCCTGGAATGCTGCGGCCCGCTCGTCCCAGCAGGAAACGAGAGTAAGATCATTGCGCGATTGGAGAGCGGCGATGAAAGGCGCATCGCGATAGCCAGGCGAGACAAAAAAGGTATCGCTGCCAAAGCGTTGACAGATATCGATGAGGATCGATGAAGCGAAGAGATTCCAATTTTGATCGGCGAGAAAAGCCATCGACACTTACCTCTGGACAGTGGCCTCTGCTTGGCCCGAATCCGCTTCGTGCCCTTGAATAGCCCTGTCGTCGATACAACGCAGAAAGTTCTGCATCTTCATTTCTGTTTCATCCCATTCCGCGTCGATATCGGAATCCTGAACGATACCGGCTCCGGCGAAGATCTGGATCGAGTCGCGATAAACGAGAGCGGATCGAATACCGATCGCACATTCGCCTGAGTTCTGACTGCACCATCCGATGTAGCCGGCATACCAACCGCGATCCGACGCTTCGTGCTTGCGAATAAATTCCATCGCCGGGGCCGTAGGCAATCCGCCAACGGCTGGTGTGGGATGGAGATACTCCAGGAGTTCAAAGGCATCGCACTGCTGCGTGAGCTGCCCTTGAAAACGGGTTCTTAAATGCTGGACGTGGGTCAGTTGCAAAATCTTTTCGTCATCGACTTTTTCGGCGTGAAGATGGAGATTCTTCAGAAGATTCGCGACGTACTGACTCACATAGCGATGTTCGATCAGGTCTTTTGCCGAGAGCTGCAATTCTTTGGATGCGCTTTGATCGCTTTCCAAGGATGGGCCGCGACGTCTCGTGCCGGCGATCGCATCGATTTGGAATGCGCTGTCCTTCCAGGCTAAAAGCCGCTCAGGCGAACGCCCCAAAAAGCAATGACCATCAGGACTTTTGATTGCAAATACGTAGGACTCTTCACGGTATTCCAAAAGTTTGGATAACCAGAACAGCCAGCTGTCGCCTCGATCAAGCTGAAGATGACTCGAACGGCTCATCACAACTTTGCTGAAGAGACCATCCCGAAAGCCTTTTTTCGCGGCTTCGAGACTTGTTCGCCATTCCTTACGATTGGGAATGTCGTGGCGCTCGATCAAACGGGGAGTAGCCGGAGCCGCCTGGTCCTGACCGCCAAAGGCTTCATCCAAAGCGGATAGGAGGCAAGCCTTCATTTCACTGGCAACATCGTTTTCATGGCTGAGCGATTGAATGATCAGGATGCTTTGATCATCAGCCAGTTTCCAGGTGATTGCGGGCAGAAACCAGAGGCCATGGCGAAGATCGCCCCACTCCTCAGCGCCTTCATTGTAGAAGGTATGACCGCCGAACCATTGCAAAGTCGGGTCGCGCCCGATCTTCATCCGGTCCGCTTCCGAGACCAGGACCAAGGCGTCGATCGCCAGGGTCAGAAATCCATCGTCGCGTCCGCGCCAGGCAAAAGCCCAGTCACCAGCTTTTTCCAATAAAGGAATCGGCTGAAAGGAACGACCGATCTTCACCTTCAGACGAAGGCATTTTTGATTGCCCATCGCATGTTCGGTCCACGAGAGATCGAAGGTTCCATGATCGCAGGTAATGGATTCTTTTTGGTTCGGACTGCCCATCAAGCTTTATCGCCCCAATAAAGGTTCACGATCCCAAAGGTCAAAGACCGATGAGTGGCGTTCTGAAAGCCCGCTTTACGCATGAGAGCCACGAAGTTTTCGCCGTAAGGGAATTCTTCGATCGTTTGGTTCAGATAAGTGTAAGCCGTGCCGTGGCCGGACAGGACGCGCCCCACGAGGGGGAGAATTTTACGTAAATAAAAGAGATGCAGAGCCCGCATGACCTTGGAACTGGGCAAAGCAAATTCGAGGATCAATCCGCGGCCGCCTGGTTTCAAGACCCGATAAATTTCGCTGAGACAGGCGTTCACATCCGGCACGTTGCGGATGCCGAAGGACATCGTCGCCGCATCGAACTGATTCGCGGTGTAAGAGAGCTTTTGCGCATCACCTACCTGCAGTTGAATGCGATTGTTCAAGCCCATCTTCCGGAGCTTGACGCGACCAATTCCGATCATCCCTTCTGACATATCGACACCGACAACCTTGTCGATTCGGACGTCTTTGACCAGTTCAATTGCCACGTCAGCTGTGCCAGTGGCCAGATCGAGGACAATCTGTTCCGAGTGAACCGGGAGTTTTCGCCGCATCTCTCTACGCCAAATTCTATGGAGACCCAAAGAAAGGACGGTGTTTATAAGATCATAGCGCCCGGCGATGCTGTCAAAAATCTTGTACGAGTCACTTTTTGCGTAAGGAAGGGTCATTTCAATTGCTTCCGTTTGTCACAGTTCACATCCATATAAACCTTTTGAAGGAGGCGCTTCAATAGAAATCCAGGACTTGTCAGATCAGCCTGTCAGGGCCAAACTATCTTTTTAACTGAAGACACTTGCCTTGATTCTCCAGACAAGGAATATATAAGGGTTAGATGAGCCAAAGGCGCCCCATTGTTCAGAAAGTCATAAACTCACTCGGGTGGGAAAAGAGATAGAACGTGAGCCTCATAAGTCTAGGATCAATATTGTCTCCGGAAATCGCTAAAAGCGTCGCTCAACTCGACTTCAGTTTAGCGGAATGGGACCGTAATCCCCGGATTGCACAACTGCTGTCGAGAACCGTCCTTAAGGGCGGCAAACGACTACGCCCGCTTATGACCTTCTTGGTAGCGGATCTTTTTGGCCTTGATCATGCTCAAGTGGCTCCTTTTGCCCGACATGTCGAACTGGTGCACGCTTCGACCCTGGCTCACGACGATGTTGTGGACAACGCCGACATCAGACGTGGGGAAGCTTCGATCAATGCGGTTGCTTCCAACAAAAAGGCCGTGTTGGCTGGTGATTATCTTTTGTCCTACGTTTTGCAAGAGATCGCATCGAGCGGTCGCAACGATCTGGTCATTGAGATGGCTCGTATCATTGCCGACCTTGCCGAAGGTGAATGGTTGCAGATCGAGAACAGCGTCGCGACGCACTTGAAATGGTCCGATATCGAAGGCGTCGCTCTTCACAAGACCGGCAGCGTCCTGCGCTGGAGTTGGGCCGCACCGGCTCTTCTCGCGAATATGGACGAGCCTTTTGTCCAGAAATGCCGAGGCCTCGGTGAAGCCATCGGTATCGCGTTTCAGATGACCGACGACATCCTCGATTTCGTTCGTCAAGATGGAGCTGAGGGCGCGGATGTCAAAAACCGTGTGATCAACTCCGTGATATTCGAAGCTCTCGCTTTGAAATACGGTCGCGACCTTCTTGATATGAGCGAAATCAACGATCTCGATATCAGCTCGACACTCGATGTTGCGATGTTAAAGGTCAGGGCGCGTGTGGATGCACTGGTGAAGGAAAGCCACAGCCTCCTGCGCGAAATCGCCGATGAATTTGAGCAAAAACGGGGTCTGGTCCATGGCATGCCGGCGAGCGAATCCAACGCCTTTGCCTCTTTGAGTATGATGATTAATTTTCTTGCGCAGCGAATTTAAAGTGGCGGTCATGAAAAAGGACGAGTGGAAAAATTTGCCCGAACTTGAAGAATTTGCCAGTCAGGTAGGTTCATTCATGGAATATTGGGGTTTTAAAAAGGTCCATGGGCAGATTTGGTGCCACATCTATCTTTCGAACGAACCGCTGGACGCTTCGGAGTTGATGAAACGCCTCGAAATCTCCAAGGCCCTCGTCAGCATCTCCCTCAAAGAACTCCTCGATTTCGAAGTCATCGAAGAAGTCGGTAAAAGCGCACGCGGAACAAGACTTTACCGCGCTCGCGACGACCTCCGGGCCACTATCCTCGATACCCTGAGGCGCCGGGAACGTAAAATGATGTCCCGGATCATGGGTGCCTTTTCTTTGCTCGAAAAGCTCGACGAAGCTGAACTGCAGGCCTATAAAATCGAGAAAGCCCGCATGGATTTTCTCGGTCTGATGATCCGCATGGTTGATATGAGTCTGGATCAGATCATCAAAAAGCCCAGTGGATCTCTCTTTGACATCTTTTCGATGTTTCAAAAGCCCGAGTTCCCCCCATCGGCTCAGCAAGATCCGCCGTTGCACTCATAAAGCACCCGATTCTAGGCAAAATATTCCCTATCACTCATGATAAAATCTCCAAGTATCATAAGCGATAGGTCCTGATGCCTCGTCTATTTCTCACGTCAACCTTACTCAGGGTTTTGGGTGCAGCCTTGCTCCTGACCGTGGCTTTTGCTTGCGAAAATTCCAATCTAAAGACGCTAAAAAGACCGAATCAATTCCAAGTCTATATCCCGACTGACGATGAACTTAAGCTCAGTCCCCTGCCAATGCCGAGAGAATTCAGCGACACGCTCTACCAGAACGAAGATTTGAAAAAGTTGGATAAGACCACCAAGATCTGGCTTCGGTATGCGATCGATCCCATCAACTTTCTGCAGCCAACCCTCTTTCTGAAAAGATGCTATAACATCGCCGCCATCGGCGTGGGGGACGCTCTTCTTTACCAGGCCAGCGTCCATCCAGAAACGCCCATAAATTTCGGCAATTTCAAGCAACCCTTCATAGCTCTTCCGAGCAGCAACGTCGCGCACATCACGATGCTCGTCCAGCGTTCGCCGCACAGCGGACTGGTGCCGGAATGCGCTGACATCCTGATCGGCGACGAAACCACTCTTATTCGCCAATTCAGTCTCTACAATGCCCCTGAGCTTTTGGTGGGAGCTCTCTTTTTCATCATTGGAATGATCAGTGTTTTGAGCTGGTGGATCCACCGCAATAAGACTCTGCTCTATTCGGGCTATTTCTATCTGGCAATGACCGGCTATTTCATTTTCAACACCCAGGTCATTCACTTTATAAATCTCAACAATCGCGAGATCTATAACAGTTGGACGCTTTGCCTCTTCGCTGCCTCCATCCTGGCACTCCTCTTCTTCTACCATGCATTCGATCGTAAATACCGGGCTTTCCCAGTGCTGGCCGCCTTCAATATAGGTCTGGCCTCCATCAGCTTCGGCCTTCTCATGTGCGGCTTTCCCGAAGCCTTTCTCGCGACCAAGAAGATCTATTTAAATCTCTCGCTGGTCGAGATTGCCTGCATCGCCCCCTTTGCCATTTCCCATCTCCTCTATTCCCCGAAGCCGGCCCGCCGGGCCTTCTGGATCGGTGTTCTTTGTTTTATCGCCGGGCTCTTCATCGATTCGCTGACTCGTCTCCTCCATGGCGACAGCTATCACGCGACCGCCCTGGGCGGACTCATCTACCTCTTCCTCGGTCTCATGAGCTTTGCCAAAGCCCGCTTCTTCGGGGCCTACAACGAAAATCTGCAGAACAGAAACGACATCGAAGAATACACAATCAGACTTGAAACCGAGGTAAAGGTTCGCGAACAAAGACTCAGAGAGCGCAATCGGCTCCTGGCAGAGTCCAATATCGAGCTCGAAGAAAAAAATATTCTCTTGCGTCTGGCATTTAAGCGACTGGATGATCTCCTGCAGCAGCAAGCTGCCATGCTCAGGAAGGCGAGCAAGATCAAAAGCTCCATCCTGCCTGAAATCATCGAAAGCCGCGATGTGACGAGCACCCGCTTCGATCGGGATAGCCTCCGAAAGCTGAGCTTGTCCATTCATAAACTGGCCAGCCTTCTCGACCCCTTTGCTCGACTTCATGACAACATCGAAGCGGTGAGCAACAAGCTCGTCTGGATCATAAGCTCCAACAAAACGCTTGAAACGAGCTACAAACACGCGCTTAACAGTTCAAAACTAAGGGTTCAATGCTTCAACGCAGCCCAGGATATATTACATAAGCTCAAGGACCAGCAGCCGAACCTCCTCGTGATCTGCTCGGAACACGGCGATCTCATCAGCAACGTACAGACCCAATATCCGCACATTCAGATCATCATGTCGGGTGACAAGGACTTCACCAGTTCGATCGATATTTTACGCCATTTTTCGGATCTCAATCACCTAATTTTCCAGCAGCCGGATCCCAGTTTCTTCATGCAGAGAAACTTGCTCGTGACCTCGACGAAGATTCTATCGAACGACGTCTTCGGCATTGAAAAATATCTGGACTGGGGCGTCGACATCAAAGAGACGATCATCACCGGAAACGATTCGCGGCGCGGCGCACTCGAACAGCTCGACCAGGACCTTATCAAATCCGGTCTCTCCACGACCGTCGTGCGCAAGGCGCATCACCTCGCCGACGAGCTCCTGATGAATGCTATCTATGATGCCCCCGTCGATCCTCAGAGCAAAATTCCCCGCTATAATCACCTGACCCGTGATGTAAGCGTGGAACTGGAGCCGTCGGAATACGCACGACTTCGTTATGGTTACGACGGCACCATTCTCGCTCTCTCGATCGACGACCCCTTCGGCGGATTGAAACGCGAGATCATCTTGAAGTACCTTAAGGCTTGTTTGGAAGGACAATTCGGCAAGATTAATGAGTCAGAAGGCAAAGGCGGTGGAGGCATGGGTCTCTACCAGATCATGACTTCGTCGGATCTGCTGGTGACGAACATCAAGCCGGGTCGCAAAACTGAAATCATCACCCTCATCAACGTCCATGAGAAATCGCCGTCGAAGGGTCAGTGCTTTCATTATTTCATCGAGCGTGAAACCGCATGATAGGAAAACTCCCAAAAATCAGCAAAAAACTTGCAGCCGCTTCGCTTCTGAGCAGGGCTTTGCTTCTTTGCATGATAATTGCGGGCGTCTCCTGCCGAAGCCCGCAGGCGACCGATCTGAGCGCTGAAGCGCCTCAAGGTTATTCCTTTGATTTGCCGGGACTCTCCGATACTCCGCCTGAAGATGAAGACTTTACGCCACGCCTCAGCATTCCTTCGAATATTGAACAGAATAGCAAAGTCTGGCTGAAATATAGTCTGCCAGCCGATACGCACATGGACCGCCTCCTGGCCCGAAACTGCACCAACGTCCTCGCCATTTTTCAAGGCGAGTCCAAAATCATTTCGGGCGACAATATCGAGCAGGGAACCTCCGCCTTCGCCTTTGCCACGCTGCCAAGCATCAAGCGACCTTCGCAGCTCTACCTCCAGGTGAAGCTCTCCGAACATCGCCGCTTCGATCTCTCCTGCAAATCACTTCAGCTCACGTCCCTGAACAATGCGATCTGGTACTATATCGTATCTTCCTCGCCTCTGGTCATCAGTGGTGTCCTTATTAGTTTCGTCGGCACATTGAGTCTCGTGCTGAACTTTGTCGTCTTTAGCTGGACGCTCCTCTTTTTCGGTGCGCACGCCCTCCTGATCGGACTCTATCTCCTTTCCGGCATCGACTTGACGAACATGATGGCCATCGATGCCAGCCCCTATCGGACAAGCGCGGCTTTTCTCACCCTGATCACTTATCTTTTGTTCTTTGAAGAATTCATCGGTAGCAGACGCCATCTTGCCCGCATATTTGCGGGGCTAAACGCCCTCGTCTGTCTGGGCTTTCAAATCTGTCAGACCTTGAGTCCGCAGGTCTATGCTGACAAGCTTGCACCAAACATCCTGACCGTCGCCATGCTCAATATGATGGTCACTCTACTCCTGGTCTTTGAAGCGGCCGCCAAGCAGAAACCCTTCGCGAGGGCCATGGCCTTTGCCGCTGCCTTCATTTCTCTCTTCGTTGGCCTCGACATCTACAATCATTCGCAAAGTCAGATATCTCTTTTCGTCAGCCCCTGGATCTTTCTTTTTGTCATCTGCCTGACCCTGGTCGTTCTCATCTACAAGAGCATTGCGGAACAGAGCAAGACCGAACAGGTGCGTACGGTGAACGCCAAGAAACGCAATTTGGAATTGCAGAGCGAAGTGGACCGTCGAACAGAAGCTCTCAGCGATCAGGCCAAGGAACTTGAACTCATCCATGAACGCCTCGAGGAGCGGGTTGAGATTCTTACTCGTCAGAAAAGTCAGGCCTCCGAAGTCGCCAAGGAAAAGGACGACCTCCTCCTGCACATCACTGAGATCAAAAAAGTCCTGATTCCCAGGATCGTATCCCGCCTGCAAAAGCTCCATGATGAACCGAGCGCCAATGATGCAAGCGATGTCGTCAGGCAACTCGATGAGCTGCTGAAGGTCTTCTCTCAAGCAACAATTTCCACACCCGAAGAGAAGAGCAAGGCCAACGAAGTCATCGACGTCCTCTCGGCCAACAAACGCTATCAAAGAACTTTTAAATCCTCCATCGGAGGCGCCCGACTCGATCTTAGAATGACGGAAAGCGTCGAAGCCCTTCTCGAAAACGGTAAGGGTTCGCCTTCCCGTCTCATCGTTATCGAAGACAGCTTTGTTGAACAGCTTCCCGCAATCCATGAAAGCAATCCCAAAGCCTCGCTGGTCGCTTTCAGTGAAAAAGGCATGAGTTCGGCAACGCAATATCTGATTCAATATCCGATGCTCGATCAGGTTTTGACTTTGGATTTGCCAAAGCCGATCCTGCAAAAAATCCTACTTACCCATTTAATGAAACTGATTTCCCAGGACGTCTTTGGTATCGAGAAATATCTGATGTGGGGCTCGGCGGTCAAAGAGCGACCGCTCGATATGCGGGCTCACTCGGCCGATCAGTGGGAGGGACTCAGACTTGATATCGAACAGGCTGGTCTGTCTCAGGAACTCGAAAGAAAAGTCTCAATTCTCGCCGAAAATCTCCTGGAGATCCGTCGCGGCAATCTCATAAGCAGCGGTCAGAATGATGCTCAAAAGCTCAAGCAGCTTCGTTACGGACATGATGCCCATGTCTTCTGCTTATCCGTCGATCTCTCCGGCCATATCCTCGCGCGCCAGGAGATTATCCGCTTTTTCCAATCAACTCCGGACAGTCATCCGATTGCGATACAACTCTTTGAAGAGAGTCATGCGATCATTCTCAATTCGAATGGTCACGACAAACACGAACTTATTCTGCTCCTTTTTCAATCGAACGAGGAGATTCCGCCCGCCTACTTCTACAGCTTCATTTCTTCGTAGTCGCCTGCTTTTCAATCACGGCCAGCGTGAGGGCGATCTTAGCGGTCGGCTTTCTCGTTGCTTTATCCTGAAGCAGAATATCCCAGATATGGGTTCGTCTTCCCAGGTGCTGAGGCGTCGCTTCCACGAGCAAAGTCATACCCAAATGAGCAGGTCTTAAATGCAGCGCGTAGAGGCTCTGACCCACGACTGTCATATTCTTATCCCGAAGACTCATGCCGCCAGCGATTGAACCCAAACTCTCACCCAAGACACAGCTAACCCCGCCATGCATCAAACCAAAGGGCTGAAGCAGCGCTTCGGTGACCTCGATCTCGGCGATCATCCTATCGACCTCGATAGAGGTAATACGAAGCCCGAGACTCTTATCGAGCTTTGGCAGCCAATGGGCGTTGATCTCTTCGAGATTCAGACCTTCCGGGAAGACTCCCATATGTTTATTCCTTAGAGCGCAAGTGTATTGAGAAGTTCGAGCAACCCGTTGTCGAAGTCGTTGCGTTTATTGAGACACTCCGAGAGCGGGGCAATTATGAACTGGCCCTGCCGAACGACGGTCGCGACGGCCGTCTGTCCATCGAGCAGAGCTTTGACCGCCATGTTACCCATGATCGATCCCAGGAAACGATCGCGCGCCGAGGGATTACCCCCTCGTTGAATATGCCCCAAAATGCAGAGCCTGGTATCGAGTTGATATTTTTCTTTCAGGACCTTTTGATAATCATGACCGAGACCTTCTTTTTCGCCTTCCGCCACGATAATAATCGAAGACTTTTTACCTCGCGCGACGCCGCGCGTTACCGCGGTCGCGACCTTTGCAAGGTCGACGCTCCGGTCGGGGAAAATAACCGCTTCCGCACCCGTCGTGATTGCAACCGTAATCGCAATTCCACCCGCGGATCGTCCCATGACTTCGACCAGAAAAGTCCGTTCGTGGGAAGTAGCTGTATCCCGAATTTTATCGATGGCCTCCACCGCGGTGTTCGTGGCGGTATCAAAGCCGATGGTAAATTCCGTGCCTTGAATATCGTTATCGATGGTTCCCGGAATGCAGGCTACGGCTATCCCGTGTTCCTTATTCAGGAGGTTTGCACCATTGAAGGATCCATTGCCACCGATGACCACCAACCCCATCACACCGAGTTCTTTGAGATACGCAGCGGCCTTGGCCCGGTGGACGGGCTCCATGAAACGCGGCGAACGCGAGGTGTATATGAAGGTCCCGCCCCGCTGAATAATATTGCCAACCGATGCGAGATCAAGCGGCACGATCGAGCGTTCGAGTAGACCTTCATAGCCTTTGTAGACGCCATAAACATCGACGCCGACTTTAAAAGCGCTCCGAACCACCGAGCGTAAGGCGGCGTTCATGCCAGGACCATCGCCACCGCTGCACAAGACCGCTATCGATTGTTTTTGGCTCATCTCATCATCTCCTCGAAACAGGGCACCCTATCCCGATCAGTATCGCAGAGAGACGATAAGCTTCTCAATAGCTTTCCACCCCGGAGAATCGAGCTAAGCCTTTTTAGCAGCACAAACGCCGCACAACAAAAAACCCAAGACCAAAGGCCCGGGCTTTGATTGTTTGGAGAGTGAAACGCTTAAAATTAAGGGTAAACTCTTACCAAATCCTTACTTTTTGCCAGCCAGCTTCGCTTCTAGAAATCCCCAGCGTTCGTAGAGATTATCGAGTGCGAGTTGAGCCGCCTGCAGACGTTGCGTCGCCGCCAGGAGTCCGTTGGCTTGAGTCGCTACCGCTTCACAGGCTTGCCCAGCTTCCGTCAACTCATGATCGGCTTTCTGAATGTTCTCTTCCATCGAATCAAGTTCGCGCTGCTCGTTGTAAGAAAGCTTACCCGACTTGGATGGTTTGCCGCGCGAGGTTCCGGACGTACTTGCGCCAGCGCTCGCCTTCTCCTTCTTGGGCTTACCTTCGTCAAGGAAGACTTTTTCCCATTGCTCATAATCCGCGTAGGCTTGAATCGTTCCATTGCCTTGAATCGCAAGGAAGTGGGTGCAAAGTCGTTCGAGAAGATAACGATCGTGAGAGATGAGGACGATGGCTCCCGGAAAGTCCTCGAGACTTTCTTCGAGAATCTCCAGGGTATCGATATCGAGATCGTTGTTGGGCTCATCGAGGAGCAGGACGTCGGCGCGACGAAGCATCAGACGTGATATCAATACTTTCGCCTGCTCACCCCCGGAGAGAAAGCTGAGCTTTTGATCGAGCTGATTGACCTGGAATTGAAAGCGACGAATCCAGGATGCGACATGAATCGGGCGATCCTGAAAGATCACCGAATCGTGGCCATCGCTGATCGCACGCTTGAGCGTCCATTCCGGATTCAGGGATTCGCGCCCCTGATCGAAGTAAACAAGTTCCAGGTTGGGAGCGATAGCACGTTCCCCGGCATCCGCGGGAATTTCGCCCTGAATGATTTTGAGGAGCGTGGATTTACCGGTTCCGTTATCGCCAAGGACACCGAGCACCATCTTGGGAGCGATGATGAAATCAAGATCTTCGAAGAGTTTCTTCTCGCCAAAGCTTTTGCTGATGCCTTTGAGGACGACTAGCTGACGACTCTTACGACCCGAGTTTTGAAAGTCGATGTCGCTGCTCGTGGTCTTCAGGCGGGAGTTCATGTCTTGCATCTCGGCCTTCATATTCATCGCCGCATCAATACGAGCCTGCGACTTGGTCCCGCGGGCCTTGGGCTGACGGGAAAGCCAGATATCCTCTTTTCGCAGCTTATTCGCCAGACTTGCCGCGTTTTGCGCCAGATCCTTGAGATAGACGAAACGCTTCTCCATGAAAATACTATAGTTGCCGGTCTCCTGATGGTAGTGCCCAGGATACATCGGATTGATTTCGAGAATTTTTTTCGCGGTACGATCGAGAAAGAGACGATCGTGGCTCACGACCACCCAGGCGAAAGGCGCTTCGCGAAGAAAGGCTTCCAGCCAGAGTACGGAACGCAAATCCAAATGGTTGGTAGGCTCATCGAAGAGCACCAGATCCGGATTGGCCATGAGGGCCGCACCGATTGCGAGACGTTTCTTCCAACCACCCGAGAGTCGGGCCGCCTCCTGATAAGGATCTTCGAACCCTAAGCGACTCGCCATTTTCTGAGCTTCGACATCGGCGGATTCAGGACTGAGTCCTTCACGCTCTCCCGCAAGCTGTAGAATTTCCATGACGGTCTTGTCGAGAGCAGTTTCCGGCTGCTGGACGACATAAGCCATCTTCATATTTTTTTTGCGCGAAACAAGACCATCGTCACTGGTTTCGTGATTTGCGACTATTTTAAGCAAGGTGGTTTTACCCGCACCGTTTGGACCGATGATGCCGAGTCTCTCGCCGTCTTCCACAGTCAAATCGAGCTTAGAAAACAATAGCTTATGGCTCATTGACTTGCTTAGACCTTGCGCGCTGATCAGAACACCCATTATCGCTCACCTTTTTCTTGAATTCAGACCCCACGTTTTTACCACAATAGAAGAGTCAGCCCAAGGCTTTGCCGCTCTTTGTAGGCAAAACGATGAGCTTACATACCTATGACGTGAATTAGGTGAGACCTAGACTCGTGAGAGAGGCAGACCCATGCTCGATCCAGCTCCAGTTGCGGCCAGCATGATCACCCGAGCGGCGATAGGAGTGCCAAAGCTGCTCATTGGTTCTTGTATCGGATCGAATGACACTGACTCGGGTTGGATCAACCCCTTCGCGCCTGAGTCGCAGAACAGTCATTGCAGCGAGATCGAGATGCCAGCGATCCGCACGCCCTTTGAGGAGCCCCCAACTCAGGTCATCCCGAAAGACTTCCTTCGCTTCAAAGGCTTCGATTACTTCGGGGCCAATTTCGAAGCTTTCCGGTGAAATGCAGGGACCGATCCCCCATTCACATTCCTTAAGTTCATGCCCACGCGCGTGCACGAAGCGGGCGACTTCGCCGATAAAATCCTGGGCGAGTCCGCGCCAGCCAGCATGAATCGCCATCACAAATTCGTGGTGAAAAAGGAGAATGGGCACGCAGTCCGCAGTTTTCACAGCGATTCGATGGGTTGGCAGAAAGGTCGCGAGAGCATCACCCTGCCCGACCAGACCTTGCGATCCGTCTTCGGTGACTTCATGAATGATGGTCGAATGGATTTGTTTGAGGTGCAGACCAAAAGGTGGAAGTTCGTGACCGATACCTTCGAAACCGTGGCGGATACCACGATCGTGCCAACGCGGAATCCGGTTCTGAGCTGTAAGCCAATCCACTTGTTTCAAATAGCTAAGAACAGACTCCGTCATAGAAACATCCTTCTTTCAGACCTCCGCATCCATCGACTTCTTGGGCCTACGGGCCACAGGAGTTGGGGTACGCGCATGATCTGTATCCGCGTTGATTAGTTTTTGCGCCAGGGCCATGAACTCGAGCGTGAGTTTGTGACTTGGTTTGTAAAAGGGAAGTGGTGTTCCCTCACTATGACTTTCTCTCATAATAACGGACGATGTTAAATAGGGTTCGAGTACCGGCAGCCCCTTGTTGATGAGTCTTTCGATAGTCGTTCTAGGGAGTTTCGCCTGACTTTGATAATGATTGACAACTATGCCTTCGACCCTGAGGTCCGGTCTATGATCCTGCGAGACTTCATTCACAGCAATCATGACCTGATCCACCGCGTCTTCGCTGAAAGCGTCACAATCAAAGGGAATCAAAACGCGGTCGGCCGCAAGGAGCGAACTCATGCTGTAAAAGTTGAGGGCCGGCGGTGTGTCAAACAAGACTTCATCGAAGCCGAGCTTTTCGCGTGCGACGTCGATCGCCTCGCCGAGTTTGAATATTTTGTAACGACCCTCGAGCTTTGGCTGCAGTTCTTTCAGGGAATCATGGGCCGGTATCACGAAGAGATTTGGAAATTCCGTCTCATAAATAGTATCCATCAGAGAATCCTGAAAGAGACGAAAGCTCAGAGTGGAATTAAAGAAATCCACGATCGTGGCCTGGACGCGATCCATGCGATCACCGAGGAGGTACTTTGAAGTATTCGCCTGGGAATCAAGGTCGACTACCAGAACTTTCCGACCAAGCTTGGCCATGGCCGCAGCAAGATTGCAGGTAATTGATGTTTTACCTACTCCACCCTTTTGATTGAAGACTGCACGCTTCATAAGGTCGCCTCTTTTGTCTTGGTAACGTCGCTTGAATAGTTAGACCTTGCCTGATTCGACGAGTGAATACAAGCAGCATAACAACGCTGAAGAGAAAGGCGAAAACTTATTTCGTTGGCTAGGGAACATCAGGGGATTGTTGACTGAATGCGAGCCGCTAAAACTGCGTAAAGTCCGCTGAGAGCGGCCGTGTAGGAATCGATGCCAAAGCCGTAGCAGACACCGAGCGCATGCCGCGCGGCGTACGAATGCCGGCGAAACTCTTCCCGATTGGAAAGATTTGAAATATGAACTTCGACGAAAGGGAGTGATACAGCAGCGAGTCGATCCGCAAGTGCCAGCGAAGTGTGCGTCCAGGCTCCCGCGTTGATAACCGCCGCATCCCAGGATTTGGATATTTCCTCGAGAAAAAGCCCTTCATGATTCGACTGGAAAAACGTCAACTCAACAGTGGGCAAGGCGAAAACCGTTGCCAATGCCGGGCTAACCTGACGAAGCTTGTCTTCAATATCAGCGAGCGAGTGTTTGCCATAAATCGTCGGTTCCCGACGCCCGAGCAAATCGAGATTGACGCCGTTTGCGATGAGTATGTTCAATTTAGAAATAGGCTTCATCGTGCTGGTCGTCCAATCGGCTGAGCAGGTCGTTAAGAGCGCGAATCTTGGCGTCGATCTTCCGGACTTTTTCCATACTCTCTACTATCTCAGGACTCATTCGCTTATCAATTTCTTTTTGAGTCTCCCGGAGATCGCAGATTTCTGTGTATTCGCGCCTGAGGAGTTCATTGTTCGGCGCTTCAAGCACCAGGCGCTGAAGAATCTCGGAGGCCTTTTGATAGAGCCCCTGACGCCGTAGAAGGCGTGCCCGGGTCAATTGGTCAATATCGGTCTGATCGGGCGGCAGAGTCACCAGCGGCTTCGAGAAGATACTGTGAATCGGACTGGCAAAGAACCCCTTGGCGACCCGCTCGCGAAAGCTGGCCTGGGCCTCTTCGTCCTCACGGGTCGTCGCTTTTAGGAAATTATCGGCCGCCTTGAAAGTCGGTAGCTCGACATCCGCCTGACGATCCTGAGGCAGGATATTGAAGGAGACCTTTAAAAAGTCCGCAAAATCGCGTCGCACCTGGGCAAAAGGCTTGATGTCCAACTGCTCGATGATAAGCAGGGTTTCACTTTCCTGAAAATCTTGACTGGAAAGTTCTTTGACGAGTTCAAGAGCTTCGCGCTCTTTGCCCAGAAGGACCGAGAGTTTCAGACGAAGAAGCTGCGCCGTGAGGTTGGTCTTGAGTGACGTCGGACTCTTATCGAGAGCGTTGTAGGCTTCGACGAAGTTGTGGCGCCGAAAAAGAAGATGACAAAGAAAGACCCGGGCTACGGAATAGCTTGGGTGCCTCTCAAGTCCGAAAACAAGGATTTGGATGGCTTCATCCCATTCCTGCTGTTTCGCCATGATTTCGGCTACAGAAAAAAAGCCGCGACCATCTGGCTTCTTCTTATAATGATCGACGGCGATTTGTTCGGATTTACTGAGCTGTTTCTTCTCGAGTATGTACTGCGGGTCTAGACTCATCGATCTGATCCCTTTAAGGAGTAAGTTAAGGTGGTGTTTTGGTTGTGATATCAAAGAGCGCCGGTGCGCTGAACAGAGCGCCGCTGTGGAGTTGAATCGAGAGTTGGTC